>JAUNUE010000057.1:0-4071 GCA_030538335.1 Allobrachymonas sp.
CGCTGACGCACAGCAGGGTGCCGTAGGGCACGCGGAAGCGGAAGCCGTTGGCGGCCACGGTCGCGCTTTCCATGTCGATGGCGATGGCGCGGCTCTGGCTGAAGCGGCGCACGGGCAGGTTGTTGTCTTGCAGCTCCCAGTTGCGGTTGTCGGTGGTGGCCACGGTGCCGGTGCGCAGCACGGCCTTGAGATCTGCGCCTTGCAACTGCGTCACGTCGGCCACGGCTTTTTGCAGCGCGACCTGGATTTCGGCCAGTGCGGGCACGGGCACCCACAGCGGCAGGTCGTCGTCGAGCACATGGTCATCACGCACATAGCCGTGGGCGAGCACGTAGTCGCCGAGCATCTGGCTGTTGCGCAGGCCTGCGCAGTGACCGAGCATGACCCAGGCGTGCGGGCGCAGCACGGCCACGTGGTCGGTCATGGTTTTGGCATTGCTCGGCCCCACCCCGATGTTGACCATGGTGATGCCACTGTGCCCCGGCCGCACCAGGTGGTAGGCGGGCATTTGCGGCAGGCGTTGCGGATGCGCGCCCTGCACAAAGCCGTCCGGACTACCGTGCTGCGCGTGGTGGGTGACGACGTTGCCCGGTTCGACAAACGCGGTGTAGCCACTGTTGGCATCCTGCATGGCAGCCTGGCCGAGGCGGATGAACTCGTCGATATAGAACTGGTAGTTGGTGAACAGCACAAAGTTCTGAAAGTGCCGTGCATCGGTGCCGCTGTAATGGCGCAGGCGTTGCAGCGAGTAGTCCACACGCGGCGCGGTGAACAGGGCCAGCGGTTGCGGCGTCCCGGGGGCCAGTTCGAGCGTTTCGTTGGCGATGCTGTCGTCCATGGCGTACAGGTCGGGCCAGTCGAACACGGCTTTCATGCGCTGGCGTTGTTCCACCGTCAGGCTGCCTTCGTGGTGCACCGCCGGGTCGAGCGCAAAATGCAGCGCAATGGGTTGCTGACTGGTGCCAATTTCGAGCTGGGTACCATGGTTGGCCAGCAGCAATTCAAACTGCTGGCGGTAGTAGTCGGCAAACAGGGTGGGCGCAGTCAAGGTGGTCTGGTGCACGCCGGGCGCCGATACAAAACCCCAGGTACGACGCACTTCGCCGCGCGGCACTTGCATGGCGCTGCGGGTGTGGATGCGCACCTGCGGGTAGAACGCACGCACCTTGTGCGGCAAATCGCCATCTGCCACAAAGCGCGCCAGCCCCTGGCGCAAATGCTCCACCGATTGGCGGTAGATGGCCTGCACCTGTGCGAGTGCCGCATCGGCATCGTTGAACAGTTGCGGGGCGATGAAGGGGGGTGTTTGAAGTTGGGTGCTGTTGACCATAAATGTCTTTTGATGTCTTTGCTTTTTCGTCAAAACATTGTAGACAGCCGCTGTGACGGATGCATTCGTTCCGATAATGGCAGGCATGAAGCCCTATATTGGCCGCTTTGCCCCTTCACCCACCGGACCGCTGCATGCGGGTTCTCTGGTGGCGGCATTGGCCAGTTGGCTTGATGCCCGGGCGCATGGCGGTACCTGGCTGGTGCGCATTGAAGATGTGGATGCGACACGTTGCAGCGTGCAGGCGCAGCACACCATCATGCAGCAACTGCACGCGCATGGCCTGGTGCCTGATGCCGAGCCGTGGGTGCAATCGCAGCGCAGCAGCATCTACCAGCAGGCGCTGGATGCGCTGGTGGCGCAAGGGCTGGCCTACCCCTGCACCTGTTCGCGCAAGCAGATTGCCGAGGCGCTAGAGGCACAAGGCGGCACGCGCCTGCGGCATGGGGAACTGGTGTATCCCGGCACCTGCAGGCCGCGTGGCGGCTCGGCCATGGGTCGTCCTGCACAAGCCCATGCCTGGCGGCTGGATATGGCGGCCTGTTTGATGCAGCAAGGCTTGCTGGCAACCGAGGCCACACATTGGCATGACCGCCGCTTGGGTGCACAACAGCAGGTGGTAGCGCAAGAGGTGGGCGACTTTGTTCTGCGCCGCAGCGATGGCCTGTGGGCCTACCAGCTCGCCGTGGTGGTAGACGATGCCGCGCAAGGCATTACCCACATCGTGCGCGGTGAGGACCTGGCCGACAACACCGCGCGCCAGATCGTGCTGCAACAGGCGCTGGGTTTGCCACAACCGCAGTACCTGCATACGCCGCTGGTGCTGGCGGCAGATGGCGAAAAGCTTTCCAAACAAAACGGTGCGCAGCCTGTGCTGGCTGACGATACGGCACAGGCACTGCGCAATCTGCAAGCTGCTGCGGGTGCGCTGGATTTGCCCCCCGCCACGACCGCAACCTTGCCCGAGGCGCTGCAACAGTGGACGGCAGATTGGCGCCAACGCTGGCGGATGACGTAATTCCGTTTTCAAATCAGGCGTGAACGCGAAGGCAAACGGCAGACAGTGCAGTAGCACGGCAAAGCGAGCCGCCAAAGTGCACGTTTGATTGGGAGAATGGAACAGCGCATTTGTACAATGGCGCGCCTTGTACTCCCTCTCCCTCTGGGAGAGGGCAGGGGTGAGGGTCTGCAGCAGCCAAAATGGCAGCGAGGAACGAGAGCATCGCTGTACCTTCTGCATTGCCCCCTCTCCCCAACCCCTCTCCCGCGAGGGGAGAGGGGCTTGTTGCTACATCCCTGTGCTTATTGAATTGGCCGCCCCATGTCTACCGACCAGGATTCACCTTCATCCGACCTTCCGCCCCATCTGCGCAAGGTGCGCACCTTTGTGCGCCGCACCGGCCGCGTCACCACGGGGCAGGCCAAGGCCTATGCCGAGTTGGGCGATACGTTTCTGCTGCCTTTTCAAAAAACGCCGCTGAATGCGACTAAAGCCTTTGGCCGCGAAGCGCCGCTGGTGCTGGAAATCGGTTTTGGCATGGGCGAAGCCACCGCGCATATCGCGGCCTTGATGCCTGAGGTGAACTTCCTGTGCTGCGAGGTGCATGAGCCGGGTGTGGGTGCGCTGCTCAAACGCATCGGCGAGCAGGGTTTGCAGAACATCCGCATCTGCGCGCACGATGCGGTGGAAGTGCTGGCGCAGATGGTGCCGCCGGGTAGCTTGCATGGTGTGCATATTTTCTTTCCCGACCCGTGGCACAAAAAGCGCCATTACAAACGCCGCCTGATCCAGCCGCCGCTGGTGCATGACCTGGCACAGCGCCTGCAAACGGGCGGCTACATCCATTGCGCCACCGACTGGGAACCGTATGCCGGGCAGATGCTGCAGGTGCTGTCGGCCGAGCCTTTATTGCAAAACACCGCGCAAGGCGATAGCGGCTATGCCGAGCGCCCGGCCTACCGGCCCCTGACCAAGTTTGAGAACCGCGGCCTGCGGCTGGGGCATGGCGTGTGGGATCTGGTATTTCGCCGCACGCCTGCTTAGAGCCTGTTCACAATCTCCCCGCAGGATGCGCACAAAGCCAAAACCGTGTCATTGCGAGGAGCGCAAAGCGCGACGCGGCAATCTTGTGGCATTGCCCAGAAACAAGCAGATTGCCACGCCGCCTGCGGCGGCTCGCAATGACGCAAGGGCTTGGCGCAGTGGGTCCTGCGCCCTTCGGACTGCTTTCAAAAAACGCCATACGGTGCAAGTAAACCCTCATCGGGCAAACCACCCGCCTGCGATTTGCGCACCAGGTTCGCAGCTTTTTGAAAACCAACGCATCTCAGGCGGAGATTGTGAGCAGGCGCTTGGGGTTCATCCCACCAGCGCTGACAAATGGGCACAGGTTTTTTCGGCATGCGTTACATGCTTTCTGCATTTCTGCCACAATCGCACATGAACGCGGGTTAACCCTTGACACGCGGATGCGGGCAAACTTTCCCTGCATCTCGCTGTTCGTGGCACTGCATTTCTCCCGCGCCGATTCCGTTCAAAAACACAAGGAGCAACCATGGCCAGCGATCTCATCCTCCACACCACCGACGCCACTTTCGAGAAAGACGTGTTGCAAGCCTCCACGCCTGTGCTCGTCGATTTCTGGGCCGCCTGGTGCGGGCCGTGCAAGGCCATCGCACCCGTGCTTGACGAGCTGGCAGGCACCTACGATGGCAAGGTGAAGATTGCCAAAATGGACGTG
>JAUNUE010000057.1:4081-9481 GCA_030538335.1 Allobrachymonas sp.
ATTCAGCATCCGCAGCATTCCCACGCTGATCCTGTTCAAGGACGGCAAGCCGTTGGCTACGCTCAGCGGCGCGCGCCCCAAGGCGCAACTGGCGGCCTTTCTCGACGAGCATCTGGCGGCCTGACTGGATGCGAGAGCAGCACAGATAGAAGGCTCACGCGCCTTTCAAACCGCACCGTTACGCAAGCTGGCGGCTCACCACCACACCGAGCTTAGCCAGCCGCTTGCGCAGCTTGAGTACTTGCGCATCCTTGCTCAGTAACAGCGCGCTGTGCGCTACGGCCAGATCGATGAAGCACTGGTCGTCGGCGTCTTTGCAAACATAGATGCTGCGCGGCGCATCTGCCTGCAGATGCACCCAGGCATCGCGTTGCGCCAGCAGTTGCCTGCGGTGGGCATCAGCATCATCTTGCAAGCGGGCAGCAATGTGCGGATAGTGGAGCACGCGCTGCAGTTCTTCGCCCATGCGGGCCGTAGCCAGCCAGCGCAAGGTGCCACTTTCGATCCGGACGCGCAACACATCCACTTCCGGGTTGTGGAACAGCAGCAGGTCGAGCGCAATATTGGTGTCGATGACCACAGCATCATTTGCCACTGGTGCGAGGGGTGTGCCGTTGCCGTTGTCTGCACACGCTGGCGCTTCAAGCAAACTCACGGCAGTAACTCGGGGCTGGGCAGTGGGTTTTCCAGCCCTTCGATTTGCACCAGGCGCTGGCCGTGCAGGCGGAACAACTGGTTCTGGCCGATGGTGCGGCGCTGGCCGTTGCCTTCAGACACGAGGCCGGTAAACCGCACCGACACGTCGGCCGTGTCGGCCCCGCGCGAAATGGGGTGGATTTCGCCACGAATGGCGTAGCAACTGCCGCCCGCGGCATTTTTGGCATTGCCTTGCGCCCTGGAAGGCCTGGGCTTGGCTGCCGACGCCGTTTGTGGGGTGGGCGGCGCCTGGTCGGTATTGGATGACTGAGCGTACAACTCATCAATCATCTCTGCCACCGACACCGTTTCTTTTGCACTGCCAGCCGCAGGCACGTCGCCTTCCAGCCTGTTCGGGCAACTTTCATAGGCATAGGCATTGCTGCCCGAGAGCCGCATGTGCATCACTTCGGTCATCACATCGGGCTGCAGCAGGTAACCCTTGAGCCACTGCCCGCAGTAGCCTTGGCGGCAGACACGCTGCACATAGGTGAGCAGGTAGCGGTCGCTGGCAAGCTTGTACACCTGCACCTCGGGGCGCTCCTTGCCCACCAGCATGGCGTCTACAAAGGCATCCAGCCGCAGCGGCCGCCAGGCCATGGTTTCCGCAGAATCTGCATTTTGCAGTTTCAGCATCATGCCGCCCGACGCATTTTTATGCTTGTTCGACGCTGTTGGCGCATCGTTGCCGTAGAAGATCAAGCCAAGGTACACCGGCATGCGTTCGGGCTGCTGTTGTCCGTCTTGCGCCAGCCATTCGCGTGGCACCGATTCGATCACCATGGCCAGTTGCGATTCGCTGATGCGCACCACTTCGCGCGGGCGCACCGCCACGGCACGCGGAACCACGCTGCTGCGGTTGCGCACGCTGGCACTGGCGGTCTGCGCCGGGTCGGCAGGCAGGGGTTTTACAAGCAGATCGGGCAAGGCAATTTCTGCTTGCCAGTAGACCTCGCCCGGCAGCACCATCTGGCTGCCCGCGCCAAAAGCCGCGTCCATCAAGGTGTTGCGGTGCATGTCGTGCGAGGTGCCGTCGCGCAGCACGGAGGAGGACGCCGTTGGCTGGCAACCCGCTAGCAGCATTGCTGCCAGCAAGGCGGCACCCAGCGCACGTCGGAGCCTCATGCGGTCTGCTCCGGCAAAGGCACGGCTGTTTTGGCGGGCAGCACGTCGAAGCGGAACAGGCGGCATTCGATCGGGCCGTTCCACATCGGCACGCGCCGTGCAGCCTGCAGGCGCATGCGCCCCGGCAATTGCATGTCGGGGCTGAGCACCCAGGCCGTCCAGCCGCCGTAGTGCTGCTTCCAGTGCCGGCCCAGGCGCTGGAAAAAATCGCCTTCTTCCGCGCCCGCACCATCCATGATCGCGTGTTCGCGGGGTGCGCGACTTGGGGTTTTGTGTCTCGCTACACCGCCGGTTTCGATGCGTTCGCCATAGGGCGGGTTCAGGATCAGCACGCCGGTGTGGTCGGTGGGCGGCATGCGTTGCAGGGCATCGCCACCGCGCAGTTGCACGGCGTGCGCCACACCGGCGCGCTCGGCATTGCGCTGCGCAAAATCAGCCATGCGGTGTGACACATCGCTGCCGAAAATGGAAATGGTAGGCGGACGGATTTCTGCGTCTCGTGCTGCAGCCAGCAGCTCCTGCCACAACGCGGGCTGGTGTGGCAGCAGGCGCTCAAAAGCAAACCGGCGCTGGCTGCCGGGTGCGATGCGGCAGGCCATTTGCGCGGCTTCGATCACGATGGTGCCGCTGCCGCAGCACGGGTCGTACAGGGGCACGTCCTGCCCCGGTTGCCAGCCGCTGGCGGCGAGCATGGCAGCAGCCAACGTTTCTTTCAGCGGCGCATCGCCTTTGTCTTCGCGCCAGCCGCGCTTGAACAGCGGCTCGCCCGAGGTGTCGATGGACAAGGTGATGCGGTCTGGCCCAAGGTGGGCGTGGATGCGCACATCGGGGCGCTGCGTATCTACATCGGGGCGGCTGCCTGCCTGCGCACGGAAGCGGTCGGCCACGGCATCCTTGATGCGCAGTGCGGCAAAATTCAGGCTCTTGAGCGGGCTGCGCTGCGCCGTGACATCGACGCGGAAAGTGTGCCTTACGCCAAACCAGTGCTCCCACGGCACCGCATGTGCGGCGGCATACACATCATCTTCTTTGGTGTAAGGCGCATCGGCCAGTTGCAGCAGCACGCGCTGCGCCAGACGACTGTGCAGATTGAGTTGCAGCACCGTGCGCCACGATCCGCGCACCTGCACCCCGCCGCGCTGCGCCTGCACGGCGTCGGCGCGTACGCCATCCAGACCACCCACTTCATTGGCCAACAAGTCTTCCACCCCGGCCGCGCAGGGCAGAAAAAGTACTACTTCCCCGCTCATCCCATTACCTTACCAGACTCTGACGCTCACGCCGCGCCGTTGGTCGCATGAATGGGGATTTTGCAGGATTTTTCGTCAATACGAGGCGCAAAAGGGCAAATACACCCTGCGCAAAGTCGTCAAACCGGTTGCACAGGCTGCAGGCTGGTAGCGGTTTCGGCCATGTGGTGCGCAATGCGTCTGGCCTCGCGTGCAATTTCGTGCAGCATGCCGGTGGAGGCCACATAGAAGCCGCAGAAGTACAACTGCGGCACCGCCACGGGCTGACCGTTGAACAGCGGCACACCGTCGGCGTTCCATACCTCGTCTTCGCGGGTGCCTGGCGGCAATTGCAGCCAGTCGCGCACATTGGGACGGTAGCCGGTGGCCAGCACCACGGTGTCGAACGGCTCGGTGCGGCCATCGTCAAACACCACGCCTGTGGCGGTGAAACGCTGGATGGCCGGGCGCATGGCGATGTCGCCGCTGCGGATGCGCGCCAGCGTGCCGATGTCGATCAGCGGCACGCGCCCGCCGCTGCGTATTTCGCGCACCGGGCCATTGATCGACTTGCGCAGGCCGTGCTTTTGCAGGTCACCAATCAGCAGGCGGGTGGTTGGCGCGTTGAAGGCATCGGCCAGCCATGCGGGCCAGTAGCGCTGCAGGCGGGCGATGTCGATGTACGAAACGCCCAGCACTTCTTTGGGGATGACGTTGACCGGGCCGCGCACCGAAAGGGTCGTGTCCACACCGTGCTCGGCCAGGTCGAGCGCAATTTCGCCGCCCGAGTTGCCCATGCCCACCACCAGCACGCGCTGGCCGCGAAAGCCCGATCCGCTGAAATAACGGCTGCTGTGCATGAGTTGCCCGCCATAGACGCTTTGCCCCTCCCACTGCGGCAGGTTGGGCTTGGCGCTGTAGCCGCTGGCCACCACCAGCATGGGCGCGCGGTGCAGGCTGATGTAGCCCCGGCTGTCTTGCGCCTGCACCTGCCAGGCGCCATCCTGGTATTTGGCGCTGTGCACGCGCTGGTCAAACTGCGGGCGGATACCAAAAGCGTCGGCGTAGCGTTGCAGGTATTCCACCACCTGCTCGCGTTTGGGATAACGCGGTGCGTCGTGCGGCCATTCCATGCCGGGCAGCGCCGAATACGATTTGGGGGTGTGCAGATGCAGGCGCTCGTAGTGGTTGCGCCAACTGTTGCCGACGTGGTTGCTCGCTTCGAGCAGGCGGCTGGCAATGCCTTTTTTCTGCAGCGATACCGCCACGGCCAGACCCGCCGGGCCAGCGCCAATGATCAGCGCCTCGGGGGGCGTGCCATTGTGGAATGGAATGTGTTGAACAAAACTTCGCATACAACGGGCGTTGCAGCCGGGAAATGCCCCGCAACGCAGATGGTTGCCCGCATTATGCGAAAAGCCAGCGCCAACTCGCTGATTCTTCAGGAGTAAATGGCAACGCTTTGTATACAAAAACGCGAAAAAACAGGGTTTCCCCTGCAAGTTTTCAGTTTTTCGGCTTTTTGGTGGGGCGCTGGTAGTTGGTTTTTTGCGTCAGGGTGCCGCGCACCACGGTCAGCGCGCCCGGTGGCGTGCTGCGCCCGACCACGCTGCCCGCACCCACCGTGCCGCCCGCGCCAATGGTGACCGGCGCCACCAGCACGCTGTTGCTGCCGATGTGCACGTCAGCCTCGATCACGGTGCGGTGCTTGTTGGCCCCGTCGTAGTTGGCGGTGATGGTGCCCGCGCCGTAGTTCACGCGCTCGCCCACTTCGGCATCGCCCAGATAGGCCAGGTGGTTGGCCTTGGCGCCCTTGGCCATGGTGGAATTTTTCACTTCGACAAAATTGCCAATGTGCACTTCGTCGCCCAATTGCGCGCCGGGGCGCAGCCTGGCAAACGGGCCGACCAATGCACCGGCACCGACTTGTACGCCCAACTTCTCGCCATCGATATGCGTGAAGGGGTGGATCACGGCACCGTCGGCAATTTTGCAATTGGCAATGACGCAATTGGCACCGATGCGCACGCGGTTGCCGAGCGTGACCGTGCCTTCAAAAACGCAGTTCACGTCGATATCCACATCCTGCCCGCAGGTGAGTTGGCCGCGCACGTCGAAGCGCGCCGGATCGCGGAGGCGCACGCCATCGGCCATCAGCTTCTTTGCCCGACGAAGCTGGTACTCACGTTCCAGTTCGGCCAGTTGCTGCGGGCTGTTCACGCCCGCCACCTGCACCGGGTCGTCAATCTGGTGCGCCACCACGGGCACGCCATCGGCCACCGCGTGCCTGACCACATCGGTGAGGTAGAACTCCTTCTGCGCGTTTTGGTCGTCGAGCCGTGCGAGCCAG
>JAUNUE010000058.1 GCA_030538335.1 Allobrachymonas sp.
GGCCAGCGCGTGCTAGATATTGCTGGCGGCACAGGCGACCTGGCGCGTGCGCTGGCGGCCAAGGTGGGTGCCGATGGCATGGTGGTGCATACCGACATCAATTTCCAGATGCTGCGCACCGGACGCGACCGGCTGGTGGACAAGGGCCTGCTGCTGCCCACGCTGGTGTGCGACGCCGAGCAACTGCCCTTTGCCGACAACAGCTTCGATCTGGTCAGCGTAGGCTTTGGCTTGCGCAACATGACGCACAAGGAGCAGGCCCTGCGCGAAATGAACCGCGTACTCAAACCGCGTGGCCGCCTGCTGGTGCTGGAGTTCTCGAAAGTGGCCGCGCCGCTGCAAAAAGCCTACGACTGGTACAGCTTCAACGTGCTGCCCAAGCTCGGACAGTGGGTGGCGGGCGATGCCGACAGCTACCAGTACCTGGCCGAATCGATCCGCATGCACCCTGATCAAGACACCTTGAAGCGCATGATGCAGGCCGCCGGATTCGGCCATGTCGATTGCCACAACCTCACGGCGGGCGTGGTGGCGCTGCACGTGGGCATCAAATGCTGAAGCAGCACTGGCTCTGGTTCCTGCTGGGCCTTACCGCCCTGGGCGTGCTGGTGTCGTGGGGCTATGTGGTGCTGTGGCAGCGCAGGCAGTCGCCGTGGCGCGCAGCCACCGGCGGTGTCGCAGCGCCGGGTGGCATGGCAGACAGCCTGCCTTCGCCCGTTCCCGCACCCATGGTCAGACCCGCCAAGGTCGGCAACGATGCGGCCGCCCGCCCCTGGGAGCGTTACCCCGGCAGCTTTGCCGATGGCGACGAGTCGCCTTTTGCTCCCCACGAAAGCCGCTTTGCCCAAGTCCTGCAGCAAGAGGTGCCCGCATTCCTCGCCGACATGCGGCGCAGCTTCATGGACGTGCAACGCGCCTGGGACACGGGCGATGGCGAGCGCCTGCAGCGCCTGCTGGTGCCCGAAATGGCGCGTGCCGCGGTGGAGCAACTGGCGCTGCGCGAGCAGAACCTCGCCAGCAGCCAGAAAACCGACATCATCGTGCTCGAAGCGCGCCTGCTGCAGGCCGCAGAAAACGAAACGGGCGCGCAAGCCAGTGTGGAATTTTCTGGCGTCTCGCACGATGGCGGCGCACTGGCCAGTGCGCCGTTCCGCGAAATCTGGACACTGCAACAAGACCGCAGCCTGCAACCGCCGGTATGGCGGGTGGCGGCGGTGCAGTCGTTGCAGTAAACGGCAGGCAAAACCGATCATGAAGCGCCTTTCTCCCATGCAACAGGAACTTTATCGGCGCATCGACGAGGTGCTTCACTACGTCTGGGATCCAATTGGCGTATCCGGCGACCCGGCAGCCAGAGACGAATACGATACTTATCTTTCTCAAGTCTTTTCGTTGGCAGTACGCGGAGCGGTGGCGAAGGACATTGCTGTATATCTCACTGACGCAACTGTTCAACAAATGGGGTTGAGCGCAAGGGAAGAACATGATCTGCATGTAGCCGAGCTTGTGGTTGCTTGGCGAGAGGCGCTGAAAAGGCGTTGGTCATGATCTTTCATATGTCATATGGAAAATGTGACTTCAGCTAGGCGTCAGGCATCCAGATGAAGCGGTTGATCATGTCTGCAATGCTGCTCATGGTTCTCGCTGGCTGTGACAAGCCAGACGAGAAAATCAGTGAGGAGCTGGCATTGATGGTGGAGGCTCCTGCGTCTACAGTAGACCTTAAAAGCCTTCGCGCCCCACCTTGGGAGCGGATTTGCGTCATCGCTCCTTGTGCCACCCATGATGACATCGAACAGAGAATTGGGTTCAAATGGGACGGCCTTTCCAAATCAAGCATTGGCGGCAATGACGGCATCTACCTCCTGACATTCATCAGCAATAATCAGGTTGTCGCCTACGTCGAGCATCCGAGGAATAAGGGAGACTTTCTGGAGCTGCAACCTGTATGTCTTGTCAGGGAAAATTCTGTGCTTCATAAAAAGCGGGACAAATCCGGTTGGGTTCAACTTTTGTCAAATGAGCAGCCTTGAACCACTTCAACCCACTGGTCATGCTTCGGTATTTTTACGGCTCCGGCACGGGTGAATTTTGACGTTGTACAGCTTGTTGCCGTAACCTAATTCAAAGAGACTATTCCCATGAAACCTTCTTCTTTCTTCGACGATGTGGCAAACATGCTGGGCGACTGGCGTAAGGGGCTGGAAGGCCCGTTCCAGCAACTGGGTGCGCTCAAGCCCCCGCAGTGGCTGGATCAGGCCGTGCGGGCGCGGGTGGTGCTGTTGTTCAACCATCTGTTGCAGCAAAATCCCGAGGCGCAGGAGCGCCTGTTGCCGCACAAGCACAAGGTCTTGCTGCTGCAATGGCAGCCGCTGGCCTTGCGCCTGCAGGTCACGCCCGCCGGGATGTTTGATGTGGCCGATGAGATACTGCGCGCCGACCTCACCATGTCGGTGGAAGGCAATGTGTTCCAGTTGACCAAAGACGCCATGCTGGGGCAGCGCCCGGCCACGGTGGTGGAGGGCGATGCCGCATTTGCCACTGAGGTGAACTGGCTGCTTGACAACGTGCGCTGGGACGGTGAGTCCGATCTGGCACGCATCATTGGAACTGAACCTGCACACCAGATCGCCCAGGCCGCGCATCACGTCAAAAAAGCCTTGACCGATTTTGTGGACAAGGTGGCGCCGGTGCCTGGTCGGGCGGACGGTAGCAAACACGACGATCCGTCCCAACCCGGTTGAGAAGCTGCCACATGATGCTTTGGCCTGCCATTGCTGGCGTCATCTTTGCGTACAGTGTCAAAAACCGTGGAATATCAGCCGGGCCATTCTGGATTGCTTTTGCGCTCTTTGCGTCACCTCTGCGTTTTTTGCGTCCGGTTCCCGTATCCCAAATAGCCGCATAATCCCCGCATGAAATTGCTGCGTGGCGCCACCATCTTCTGGGTTTTCTTCCGCTACGGGCTGGACGAAATCGTGCTGGCGCAAGCGCCGTATTCGGGCTTGCGCACCGTGGGCCGCCTGTTGACTGTCGGGCGCGACCTGCGGGCCCCGCGCGGTGCGCGTCTGCGCATGGCGCTGGAGCGGCTGGGGCCGCTGTTTGTCAAGTTTGGCCAGGTGCTGTCGACCCGGCGCGACCTGCTGCCGCCCGACATTGCCGACCAGTTGGCGTTGTTACAAGACCGCGTGCCGCCGTTTCCGGCCGAGGTGGCGATTGCCACCATCGAGCGTGCTTTTGGCAAACCGCTTGACCAACTGTTCACGCATTTCGAGCGCACGCCGGTAGCCAGCGCGTCGATTGCGCAGGTGCATTTTGCCGAGATGACCGACCGCGAAGGCGTGCACCGCAAAGTGGCGGTGAAAGTGCTGCGCCCCGAGATGCTGCCTGTGGTGGAAAAAGACATCAGCCTGATGCGCTGGATGGCGGCGTGGATCGAGCGTGCCGGTGGCGTGGATGCGCGGCGTTTGCGCCCGCGTGAGGTGGTGGACGAGTTTGCCAAGTACCTGCGTGATGAGCTGGATTTGCTGCGCGAGGCGTCGAACGCGGTGCAACTGCGCCGCAACCTCAAGGACAACCCGCGTGTGCAGATCCCCGACATGCTGTGGGAGTTGTCAGCCCCCGAAGTGCTGGTGATGGAGCGCATGGAAGGCGTGCCGATCAGCCAGGTCGAGCGCCTGCGCAGTGCGGGCGTGGACATCCACCAGTTGGCGGTGGATGGCGTGACGCTGTTTTTCACGCAGGTGTTCCGCGACGGGTTTTTCCATGCCGACATGCATCCGGGCAATATCTTTGTCAGCACCGACCCGGCCAGCCTGGGGCGCGTGATCTTGCTCGACTTTGGCATTGTCGGTACGCTCACCGAAGTGGACAAAGACTACCTGGCGCAGAACTTTACGGCCTTTTTCCGCCGCGACTACCGGCGCGTGGCTGAGCTGCACGTCGAGTCGGGCTGGGTGCCGCGCAAAACCCGTGTGGACGAGCTTGAAGCCGCCGTGCGTGCGGTGTGCGAGCCTTACTTTGACCGGCCCTTGCGCGAAATTTCGCTGGGCATGGTGCTGCTGCGGCTGTTCCAGACCTCGCGGCGCTTTGAGGTCGAAATCCAGCCGCAACTGGTGCTGCTGCAAAAAACGCTGCTCAATGTAGAAGGCTTGGGGCGTGAACTTGACCCCGATCTGGACTTGTGGAGCACAGCCAAACCGTTTCTCGAAAAATGGATGGTTGAGCAGATGGGGCCAAGGCGGCTGCTGCGCGAATTGCGCCGCCAGTCGCCGCATTGGGTCAAGAAGCTGCCCGAGTTGCCGCTGCTGCTGCACCGCTACCTGGAGCAGGGCGCACGCACGCCGCACCAGCAAGAGCTGCAACAACTGATTGAAGCACAGCGCACCACCAACGAACTGATGCACAGCCTGCTGCGCCTGCGCCGCTTGCTGCATGGTATTTTGGGATTTGCCCTCGGTGCGCTGGCGGTATTGGTGCTGCAGCGCGTGTTTGGTGTTCTCTGGTAGCGACACACAGGCCGCATATCCAGCCTTGCAGGGCGGTTTTGTAAGCGCAATGGCGCGTGTGGGTTTTACAATGCCCTCGCACATTTGCAAGCGTTGGCACGGATGGCCGTGCTGCTATTTCCATTTTTCGCGTTGGGAGACGGTGGCAATGAACACGAAGCAACTTCTGGCCATGGCAGCAGGTACGCTGTTGCTGGCAGCCTGTGGCAACCAGGGGGCAGATACCTCCAAGGCAACGACCAGTGCGGCCCAGCCCGCCACTTCGGCCGCATCGGTGCAGGCCAGTTCAGGCGCTGATGAGCCGAAAGTGCTGAACTTCTACAACTGGCCCGACTACATGCCCGAACACCTGCTGGCTGATTTCGAGAAGGAAACCGGCATCAAGGTCAACTACCAGAACTACGAGAGCAACGAAATGCTCAACGCCAAGCTGGTAGCGGGCAACTCGGGCTACGACCTGGTGGTGCCCGGCTCGGTGTTTGCCAAAACGCAGATCGAGGCAGGCCTGCTGCGCAAGCTCGACAAGGCGCAAATCCCCAACTACAAGAACCTCGACATGGCGATCATGTCGAAGCTCGACAAGGTCGATCCGGGCAACGACTACATCATTCCCTGGGGCTGGGGCTATGTGACGGTAGCCATCAACAAGAAAGCGGTTGAAAAGGCACTGGCCGGTACGCCCATGCCCGAAAACGCCTGGGATCTGGTGTTCAACCCCACCTACACCAGCAAGCTCAAATCCTGCGGCATTGCCTACCTTGACACGCCGTCTGAAATTTTGCCCTCTGCCTTGCGCTATATCGGCAAACCTGCCTATTCTGCGGATGTGGCTGACTACAAGGCCGCGGGCGAGATGCTGGCCAAGGTGCGCCCCGACGTGCGTATTTTCAGCAGCACCATGATTGATGATCTGTCGAGCGGCAAGGCCTGTGCGGCCATCGGCTGGTCGGGTGACATCAATATCGCGCGCCACCGCGCTGTTGAAAATCAATCTGATATCGAAATTGAAGCGCTGGTGCCGTCGACTGGCGCCATCATCTTCTTCGATACGCTGGCCATTCCCAAAGATGCCAAGCACCCCGGCAATGCACAGAAGTTCATCGACTTCTTCCTGCGTCCCGAAAACTCGGCTTCGTTGACCAACGAAATTTCCTACCCCACGGCCAATGCCGCGGCCAAGGCGCATGTCAAGCCGGAAATGGCCAGCGACGCCACCACCTTCCTGAGCGATGCCGACATGGAGAAAATGGTGTCGCCCGAGAGCTTTACCAACGAGGCGCGTGAGGCCATGAACAACGTGTTTACCGAGTTCAAGAAGGGCAAGTAAGCCCACGCACGCGGCCGCTGCTGCTGGCGGCATCCCCAAGCAGATCAGGCCCCTTGGTCAAGGAGCCTGATTTTTTTGGCGGGGTTCTCCCTGTCCAATTCCTGTCAGCAAAGTTATAAAATGTCTGACGGAGTCGGGTTGGCCGCACAACACATGGGCCGCCCACTGCGATGTGGAGTGACGGAATTATTTGACAGGAGATGCTTCCATGAAAAAACAGGATTTTGTACAGCGTTTGACGCTGGGCGCATTCACGGCATGTGCCGTGTTGTTTGCTTCCGGGGCACAGGCGCAGGCAGTCAAGTCGGTAGGCATTACCGCCATTGTGGACCACCCGGCGCTGGATTCGGCGCGCAAAGGCGTTGAAGACGAATTGAAAGCCCTGGGTTGGGTGCCGGGCAAAAACATCAAGCTGACCTACCAGAGCGCACAGGGCAACACCGCCACTGCCGGACAGATCGCCCGTAAATTTGTGGGCGACAAGACCGATGTGATCGTCGCCATTGCCACGCCCAGCGCACAAGCTGCCGTGGCTGCGACCAAGAGCGTTCCGGTGGTGTTCACGGCCGTAACCGACCCGGTGGCCGCCAAACTGGTCAAGGCCATGAAGCCCTCGGGCACCAACGTCACGGGCGTGTCAGACCGCCTGCCGCTGGCACCGCAGATCGACCTGTTGCTCAAGGTCAAGCCCGGCGCCAAGCGCGTCGGCTACGTCTTCAGCCCCGGCGAAGTCAACTCGGTGGTGGTGCTGAAAGAGCTCAAGACCGAACTGGCCAAGCGCGGCATGACGGTGGTGGAAGCCGCTGCCCCCCGCACGGTGGACATCCCCTCGGCGATCAAGAGCCTGGTGGGCAAGGTCGATGTGGTCTACACCACGACCGACAACAACGTGGTGTCGGCATACGAGTCGATGGTGCGTGTGGCCACCGAATCCAAACTGCCGCTGGTCGCTGCCGATACCGACTCGGTGGCGCGTGGTGCCATCGCCGCCCTGGGCATGAACTACTATGACATGGGCCGCCAGACCGGCAAAATGGTCGACCGCATCCTCAAGGGCACCAAGCCGGGCGCCATTGCGCCTGAAACGGGCAGCAAAATGTCGATGCATGTCAACCCCGAATCTGCAGCCAAACAAGGCGTGAAGCTGCCTGAAGCCTTCATCAAGCAGGCCGCTGAAGTCGTCAAGACCAAGTGAGCCTGAGGCAAGGGTTCATCTGCCGATAAAATCCTTGTTGCGGCCTGTTTGACAGGCTGCCCCAAGAGGCGGCAACACAAACCGGCGCCGGCATGGCGCTGGTTTGCTTTTTATTTTCTGTTTTTCATACAAAGGCGGGGATGTCACTCATCTCTTTCATGGGGGCGCTGGAGATCGGCCTCATTTTTGCGCTGGTGGCGCTGGGCGTGTGGGTGTCGTTCCGCGTGCTGGATTTTCCGGATCTCACGGCCGACGGCAGCTTTCCGCTGGGCGGCGCCGTGGCTGCAGTCATGATTGTGGCGGGCTACAACCCGTGGGTGGCTTGCGGAGCCGCAGTGCTGGCAGGGGCCGCCGCCGGTCTGCTCACCAGTTGGCTCAACGTGCACCTGGGCATTCTCCAGTTGCTGGCGTCCATCCTGACGATGATTGCGCTGTACTCGATCAACCTGCGCATCATGGAGGCGCCCAACGTCTCCCTATTGGGCGAGCCGACGGTCTTTGCCCCCTTCATCAACGACGACAACGCCTACCTGATGCAGCCACTGGTGCTGGCGGTCATCGTATTGGCCGTCAAGCTCTTGCTCGACTGGTTTTTTTCTTCTGAAATCGGCCTGGCTTTGCGTGCCACTGGTGCCAACCCGCGCATGGCGCGGGCGCAAGGCATTGCGACCGGAACCCTGACCATGGCCGGCATGGCGCTGGCCAACGCGCTGATTGCACTAGGCGGCGCGCTGTATGTGCAGACCCAGGGCGGTGCCGATATTTCCATGGGGCTGGGCACCATCGTCATTGGCCTGGCCGCGGTCATCATCGGCGAGACACTCATGCCGAGCCGCCTGATCGTGGTGATCACGCTGGCAACGGTGGTGGGTGCGGTGCTGTACCGGCTGTTCATTGCCCTGGCGCTGCAGGCGGATTTCATCGGCCTGCAAGCGCAAGACCTGAACCTGATCACGGCCGTGCTGGTGGGCGTGGCGCTGGTGTTGCCCAAGTTCCGTGCCAGGCTGCGCCGCAAACCGGTGGCTGCCTCATCCAACGGAGGGCAGCAGCCATGATGCAGTTGCGTGGTCTGTTCAAGACCTTCAACCCCGGCACCCCGATCGAAAACCCGGCACTGCGCGGTATTGACCTGGATGTGGCGGCAGGCGAGTTCGTCACGGTGATTGGCTCCAACGGTTCCGGCAAATCGACCATGCTCAACGTCATCAGCGGCGATTTGATGACCGACAGCGGTGAGGTGGTGATCGATGGCCGCAACGTCACGCGGCTCAACCCCTGGCAGCGCGCGGGCCTGGTGGCGCGGGTGTTCCAGGATCCGATGGCTGGCACCTGCGAAAAGCTCAGCATCGAAGAAAACCTGGCACTGGCCTGGCAACGTGGCCAACGGCGCGGCTTGGGCCGTGCGGTGCGTGCCGACCTGCGCACGCTGTTCCGCGAAAAGCTGGCGCACCTCAACCTGGGGCTGGAAAACCGCCTGACCGACCGCATGGGCCTGCTTTCGGGCGGCCAGCGCCAGGCAGTGAGCCTGCTTATGGCGTCGCTGCAGCCCTCGCGCATGCTGCTGCTTGACGAACACACCGCCGCGCTCGACCCCAAAACTGCGGCTTTTGTGCTGCAACTCACTGACCGGATCGTGACCGAAAACAAGCTCACCACACTGATGGTCACCCACTCCATGCGCCAGGCGCTGGATCACGGCAGCCGCACCATCATGCTGCATCAGGGGCAGGTGGTGCTTGATGTGTCGGGCGAAGAACGCGCCCGCATGGACGTGCCGGACCTGCTCGCGATGTTCGAGCGCACACGGGGTGAAGATATCAGTTCTGATGCTTTGCTGCTGGCTTGAATACCGTTGATTCACATAGATCAGCCTCGGTTCCAAATGGACGCTAATGCACTGCTGAATAGCGCCTACTCGGCCTTTTCTTGCTTTGATCGCCCACTTCACTGTATAAACAGTGAGCTTTATGAGCCAGAGCGTGCGGAATTTGAAGAAATACTCCGTGGAAAATCACGAGAAAATCTTCTGGCTACTGATCTCGGGCCAACGACTTGGAGTCCAGAGCATCAACTTAATTCAGCGGCTGTTGCGCACTTCATGCCCCGTCTCATTGAGCTTGCGATCACCGGAGCGATTGATGTTGATGGCTCGCCATACATGATGCGCTTTATCAATGCAAAATCTTTCGGCCCCCTGGAAAATAGACATTCTCTATTCCAGAAGGAACAGAGAAGTCAGGTTCTGCATGCGCTTGAGTTTCTACTGAACGAGCACCGAGGGCTTATAGAGGAAGAGTGCTGGCTCCAAGTGCTTGAAGAGGGAATTTCTAAGTGGGCAAGCACCTAGCCTCT
>JAUNUE010000059.1 GCA_030538335.1 Allobrachymonas sp.
CCACGCCGCCTGCGGCGGCTCGCAATGACGCAAGGCTTGGCGCAGTGGGCTTGCGTTCTTCAGGGCGAACGGTATGTGATGCATCCGTGAACTGACATCAACACCACGCTGCGTAAGTTCACTCGAAGCATTTGGCTCGATAATGTATGGTTCGATTTGTTACAGATCGTCATTCGACGGTGAGACTATGCGCCTTGCCGCCTCAGGAACCGAGCCATGACATCCAAAAATTCCTCGTCTGCCCCTACTTTTGCCGCCAGCAAGCTGGAAGACTGGCACAAGGCCGCCACCAAATCCGCCCCTGGCGGCGATCCTGCCAACCTCAACTGGGTCACGCCCGACGGCATTACCGTCAAGCCGCTGTACACGGCAGACGACGTCAAAGACCTGCCTTACGCCAACACGCTGCCGGGGTTTGAGCCTTTCATCCGCGGGCCGCAGGCCACCATGTATGCGGGCAGGCCGTGGACGATCCGCCAGTACGCCGGTTTTTCCACCGCCGAAGAAAGCAATGCCTTCTACCGCAAGGCACTGGCCGCGGGCGGGCAGGGCGTTTCGGTGGCGTTTGACCTGGCCACGCACCGGGGTTACGACAGCGACCATCCGCGCGTGACCGGCGACGTGGGCAAGGCAGGCGTGGCGATCGACAGTGTGGAAGACATGAAGATCCTGTTCGACGGCATCCCGCTCGACAAGGTTTCGGTCAGCATGACGATGAATGGTGCGGTGCTGCCCATCCTCGCGGGCTACATCGTTGCGGCCGAAGAGCAGGGTGTGGCGCAAGAGCAGTTGGCGGGCACGATCCAGAACGACATCCTCAAGGAGTTCATGGTTCGCAACACCTACATTTATCCGCCCGAGCCCAGCATGCGCATCATCGGCGACATCATGGCGTACACGTCGCAGCACATGCCGAAGTTCAACTCGATTTCGATCAGCGGCTACCACATGCAGGAGGCCGGTGCCAACCAGGCGCTCGAACTGGCTTTTACGCTGGCCGATGGTCGCGAGTACGTCAAAACCGCACTGGCCAAGGGCATGGACGTGGACGATTTTGCCGGGCGCCTGAGCTTCTTCTGGGCCATCGGCATGAATTTCTACCTGGAAATTGCCAAGATGCGCGCGGCGCGCCTGCTGTGGTGCCGCATCATGAAAGGCTTCAACGCGCAAAAGCCCAAATCGCTGATGCTGCGCACCCACTGCCAGACCAGCGGCTGGAGCCTGACCGAGCAAGACCCGTACAACAACGTGGTGCGCACTACCATCGAGGCGATGGCCGCGGTGTTTGGTGGCACCCAAAGCCTGCACACCAACTCGTTCGACGAGGCGATTGCATTGCCTACCGAGTTTTCGGCGCGCATTGCCCGCAACACGCAGCTCATCATCCAGGAAGAAACGCACATCACCAATGTGGTGGATCCGTGGGCGGGCAGCTACATGATGGAAAAGCTCACGCAGGACATGGCCGATGCAGCCTGGGCCATCATCGAAGAAGTTGAAGGCATGGGCGGCATGACAGCGGCGGTAGACAGCGGCTGGGCCAAGCTCAAGATCGAAGCTGCCGCCGCCGAGAAGCAGGCGCGCATCGACGCGGGCCGTGACGTGATTGTGGGCGTGAACAAATACAAGCTTGCCAAGGAAGACCCGGTCGATATCCTCGAAGTTGATAATGTCAAGGTGCGCGAGTCGCAGATTGCACGGCTCAACGCCATCAAGGCACAGCGCGACAACGCAGCCGTGGCTGCGGCACTGGCGGCCATTACCGAAGGTGCGAAGGGTGGTGCCAACCTGCTGGATCTGGCCGTCAAGGCCATTCGCTTGCGCGCCACGGTGGGCGAAATCAGCGAAGCCATGGAGCAGGTTTTTGGGCGCCACCGCGCCGATACGCAAAAGGTGACCGGTGTGTATGCAGCCGCTTACGACAGTGCCGAAGGCTGGGACAAACTCAAGGCAGAAATCAGCGCCTTCGCCGAGGCAGAAGGCCGCCGCCCGCGCGTGATGATCGCCAAACTCGGGCAAGACGGCCATGACCGCGGCGCCAAGGTCATTGCCACCGCGTTTGCCGACCTGGGGTATGACGTGGACATTGGCCCGCTGTTCCAGACGCCGGAGGAATGCGCCCGCCAGGCGGTGGAAAACGATGTGCACGCCATCGGCATTTCTACGCTCGCAGCAGGGCACAAGACGCTGGTGCCTGCCATCATCAGCGAACTTAAAAAGCAGGGCGCTGACGATATCGTGGTATTTGTGGGCGGCGTGATCCCGCGGCAGGACTACGACTTTCTGTACCAGGCAGGCGTCAAGGGCATCTACGGCCCCGGCACTCCGGTGCCCGTAAGCGCCAAGGATGTGCTGGAGCAGATCAAAAAGGCGCTGGCTTGACCGGACGGCAGTTGAGATATATCATTGTCATATCTCAAAGTGCACCGTGAGGATACCATGACCGCCGACACCTTGCCCGATACCGCCAAAGTCTTCATGTCTGGCCGCAGCCAGGCCGTGCGCCTGCCCAAAGCCTACCGTTTTGACACGGACGAAGTCACCATCGAGAAAGTGGGCGATGCGGTGGTTTTGCGTGCGGCCAAGCCCGCCGCCGCTTCACCTGAAGCACGCAGGAAGCAGTTGCTCGCCATTCTCGACCGTTTCGAGGGCATGCCTGAAAGCATTGAGCGCGATCAAAGCCCCGCGCGTGACTTACCCTCTTGGGATTGAGTGCAATGGCCGCACAACCACACAGCGAGCGCTATTACCTCGACACCAACACCTGTGTCTACATCGTGCACCGACGCTGGCCGCAGGTGCTCGACCGGTTGGTGGATGTCCCGCTGGAGCACATCGTCATTCCCACGCTGGTCTATGCAGAACTGGCTGCCGGTGTCGAAGGCAGCCAGCGTGTGCAAGGCAACCGCGAGGCTCTGCAGCTTTTTGTGGGGCAATATGCCGTGGAACCCTGGAACGAGGCAGCGGTGTGGGAGTATGGCCGCCAGCATGCCCGCCTCAAACGCAGCGGGCAGATGATTGGACACATCGACTTGCTGTTGGGTTGCCAGGCCAAGGTCGCAAACGGGGTGATGGTCACCAACAACACCTGCGAGTTTGAGCGCATTGACGGCCTGCGGCTGGAGAACTGGGCGGCATGATGCTGAACGACCTGCTCCATGGCTCGGCCACCAGCCAGCGCCGCGCCATCGCCAAGGCCATCACGTTGCTTGAATCGACCCGCGCCGACCACCGGGCGCAGGGCGATGCGTTGCTCACCGCATTGCTACCGCACACAGGCAAGTCGTTGCGCATCGGCATCAGCGGGGTGCCGGGCGTGGGCAAAAGCACCTTCATCGAATCGCTGGGGGTGTACCTGATTGAACAAGGTCACCGCGTGGCCGTGCTGGCGGTGGATCCGTCCAGCACCGTATCGGGCGGCTCCATCCTTGGTGACAAGACGCGCATGGAGCGCCTGTCGCAGCAAGAGGCAGCCTACATCCGCCCCAGCCCGAGTGGCGGCACCCTGGGCGGCGTGGCCGACAAGACCCGCGAAGCGATGCTGGTGTGTGAAGCTGCAGGCTACGACGTGGTGCTGATCGAAACCGTGGGGGTGGGCCAAAGCGAAACCGCTGTGCACGGCATGACCGATCTCTTTGTGCTGCTGCAACTGCCCAATGCGGGCGATGACCTGCAGGCCATCAAGAAGGGTGTGATGGAACTGGCCGATCTGGTCGTCATCAACAAGGCCGATCTGGACCAGGCCGCAGCCACCCGCGCCAGGGCGCAAATCACATCGGCCTTGCGGCTGTTGGGCTTTCACGGCAACCCGCAACACGCCAGCCACAACGCGCAGGCCTGGCAGCCGCAGGTGCTGCAGATCAGCGGGCTGAAGGGCGAAGGGCTGGATGCCTTCTGGGCTGCTGTGACCGAATTTCATAACCTACAAACCGCCAACGGGCAGCTTGCTGCGCGCCGCCAGCAGCAGGCCCTCGCCTGGATGTGGGAGCGCATCGACAGTGGGCTGCGGCAGGCCTTTCGCAGCCATGCGCAGGTGCAGCAGGCCTTGCCCGCTTTGCAGGCGGAGGTACAGCAAGGCCGCCTCGCAGCATCTACGGCAGCGCGCCAGTTGCTGTGTCAGTTTGGCGTAGAAGAAGCGCCGACAATAGCGGTTGACCAAAATCAAGACAAAGCAGAGCTTGGCTCCTTACCCAAATAAGCAATCCGCATGCATTCGCATGCCATTTTTCAAACGGTACTACCATGAAACAAATCCTCGAACAACTTGAAAAGAAACGCTCTGCAGCCCGCATGGGCGGCGGCCAAAAGCGCATTGATGCGCAACATGCCAAAGGGCGGCTCACGGCGCGCGAACGCATTGAGGTGTTGTTCGATCCGGGCAGCTTTGAAGAATGGGACATGTTCGTCGAGCACCGCTGCACCGACTTCGGTATGGCCGACAACCATATTCCCGGCGACGGTGTGGTCACGGGTTACGGCACCATCAACGGGCGGTTGGTGTTTGTGTTCAGCCAGGATTTCACCGTGTTTGGCGGCGCGTTGTCTGAAGCCTTTGCCGAAAAAATCTGCAAAATCATGGACAAGGCTATGCAGGTGGGCGCCCCCGTGATCGGCCTGAACGATTCCGGCGGTGCCCGCATCCAGGAAGGCGTGGCATCGCTGGCAGGTTACGCTGAAGTATTCCAGCGCAACGTCATGGCCAGCGGCGTAATTCCGCAAATCAGCATGATCATGGGGCCGTGCGCAGGCGGTGCGGTGTATTCGCCTGCGATGACCGATTTCATCTTCATGGTCAAAGACAGTTCCTACATGTTTGTGACTGGCCCCGAAGTGGTCAAGACCGTGACGCACGAGAGCGTGACCGCGCAGGAGTTGGGCGGTGCCATTACGCACACCACCAAAAGCGGCGTGGCCGACCTGGCCTTCGAGAACGATGTGGAAGCGCTGTTGATGCTGCGCCGCCTGTTCAATTACATTCCGGCCAGCAACCGCGAAAAAGCGCCGTACCGCCCCACGCTCGACCCGGTGGAGCGCGCCGACATGAGCCTGAACACGCTGGTGCCGGCCAACCCGAACCTGCCGTATGACATGAAGGAACTCATCATCAAGACGGTGGACGATGCGGAATTTTTCGAACTGCAGCCCGACTACGCAGGCAATATCGTGATCGGCTTTGCGCGCATGGACGGCCATGTGGTCGGCATTGTGGCCAACCAGCCGCTGGTGTTGGCCGGTTGCCTTGATATCAAAAGTGCCATCAAGGCCGGGCGTTTTGTGCGTTTTTGCGATGCCTTCAACATCCCCGTCATCACTTTTGTGGATGTGCCCGGCTTCATGCCCGGTACGGCGCAGGAGTACGGCGGCATCATCAAGCATGGCGCCAAACTGCTGTACGCCTATGCCGAATGCACGGTGCCCAAGATCACCGTGATTACGCGCAAGGCCTACGGCGGCGCGTATGACGTGATGAGTTCCAAGCACCTGCGCGGCGACGTGAACTTTGCCTGGCCCAATGCCGAAATTGCCGTGATGGGCGCCAAAGGCGCGGTGGAAATCATCTTCCGCCAGGACAAGGACGACCCCGAGAAGCTGGCCCAGCGCGAAGCCGAATACAAGGCGCGTTTTGCCAACCCCTTTGTGGCGGGTGCGCGTGGCTTTATCGACGACGTGATCAAACCGCACGAAACGCGCCTGCGCATTTGCCGCAGCCTGGCCATGCTCAAGGACAAGAAGCTCGAAAACCCGTGGCGCAAGCACGGCAACATCCCGCTGTAATGGCTTTGCTGCATGCTGGCAATTTGCATCAACCAGAGAGGGTGGCGCTTGGCCATGGCTAAGGCAAACCCTCTGCAAACCTTGTGGAATGCCCTTGTGGCAGGCAAGGTTGCGCCCTGGTGGCTGCATGCGCTGGCTGCTGTGGGGGGGGTGCTGTTGCTGGCCCATGCCGCGTACCTGATCGTGGCCTATGCCATGTTCCACTTCGGCATCATGCTCATCACGGCCATGGGTTTGGTGTTTGTGGGGTTGTGGTTCTGGGTGCGCCTGAAGGGCTGGCCTGCCTGCCATGCATGGTTGCGCGCGCGGCGCGTGCGCTGGTGGTTGTGGCGGCTGGGCTGGTCAGGGTTCGTACTCTGGCTGGCCAGCGTGGCCTTGTTCTTTGCCTTTATCTCGCATGGCCATGCGGTAGATATTGCCAAGGCGGACATGGGCGGCAAGCAAGTGATTCTGGTGCTGGGCGGTGGCGCACCGCGTTGCCAGGCGTCACCTGCCGTGCAAACACGGCTCGACAAGGGGCTTGAAGTGGCACAGCGCCTGCCCCAGGCCACGGTCATGGTCACAGGCGGCAAAGACCTGCTGCGCGACTGCACCGAAGGGCAGGTGATGGGTGACTATTTGCGTGCCCACCAGTTGGCGCCGCAGCGCATCGTGCAGGAAGAGCGCAGCACCAGCACGTTTGAGAATCTGGTGTTCAGCGGCGAGATACTGCAGCAACAGGGGTTCGATAAGGCGCGCGACACGCTCATCATCGTCACGCACGAATTCCACGCCTTGCGGGCGCGCCATATTGCCTACAAGCAAGGCTTTCAAAACGTTGCCAGCGAGAACGCCGTCACGCCCTTGTATGCACGCTATACCGCCTGGCTGCGCGAGTATTTCACCTATATCAGCGGCTGGTTGCTGAATGAGTTTTGATTTTGTTTTGATGATTGAGATTGACAAGGAAACCGAGAAATGTTTACCAAAATCCTGATTGCCAACCGTGGCGAGATTGCATGCAGAGTGATCGCCACCGCAAAGAAAATGGGCATTGCCACTGTCGCGGTGTATTCCGAAGCCGACAAGGAAGCGCGGCATGTGCAAATGGCCGACGAGGCTGTGCATATCGGCCCGGCGCCTTCGCGTGAGTCGTACCTGGTGGCCGACAAGATCATCGCGGCAGCCAAAGAGACGGGCGCGCAGGCCATCCACCCCGGTTACGGTTTTCTGGCCGAGAACGAGGCTTTTGCCAAGCGGGTCGAAGAAGAGGGCATGGTGTTCATTGGCCCCAAGCATGCCGCCATTGCCGCGATGGGCGACAAGATTGCCTCCAAAAAACTGGCGCTGCAAGCCCAGGTCAACACCATTCCTGGCTACAACGACCCGATCGAATCGGCTGACCATGCGGTGGAAATTGCCAAAGGCATCGGCTATCCAGTCATGATCAAGGCCAGCGCCGGCGGCGGCGGCAAGGGTCTGCGCGTAGCCTTCAACGACAAGGAAGCGGCCGAAGGCTTCGAATCTTGCCGCAACGAGGCGCGCAACAGCTTTGGCGACGACCGCGTCTTCATCGAAAAATTTGTTGAGCAGCCGCGCCACATCGAAATCCAGGTGCTGGGCGATGCGCACGGCAATATGGTGTACCTGAACGAGCGTGAATGCTCCATTCAGCGCCGCCACCAGAAGGTGATTGAAGAAGCGCCTTCGCCCTTCATCAGCGACGCCACGCGCAAGGCCATGGGTGAGCAGGCGGTGGCGTTGGCCAAGGCGGTGAAATACCAGAATGCCGGCACGGTCGAATTTGTTGTCGGCAAGGATCAGGATTTCTACTTCCTGGAAATGAACACGCGCCTGCAGGTCGAGCACCCCGTGACCGAGTGCATCACCGGCCTGGACTTGGTGGAATGGCAGTTGCGCGTGGCAGCGGGCGAAAAACTCGCGTTCACGCAAGACCAGGTGCAGCGCAACGGCTGGGCGTTTGAGTGCCGCATCAATGCCGAAGACCCGTTCCGCAACTTCCTGCCATCCACGGGCCGCCTGGTGCGCTTCAGCCCGCCAGAGCAAACCATGTGGCAGGCCAACACGCAAGACCTGTACGGCGTGCGTGTGGACACCGGCGTGCAGGACGGTGGCGAAATCTCGATGTTCTACGACCCGATGATCGCCAAGCTGATCGTGCATGGCAAAGACCGCAACGACGCCATTGCCAAAACACGCGAGGCGCTCAACGGTTTTGTGATCCGTGGTGTGCAAAGCAACATCCCGTTCCACGCGGCGCTGCTGGCGCATCCCAAATTCATCAGCGGCGATTTCAACACGGGCTTCATCCCCGAGCACTATGCGCAAGGCTTCAAGGCCGAAGACGTGGCGCATGATGACCCCTGGTTCCTGTACGCGCTGGCCGCACGTCTGCACATGTGGTACCGCAATCGTGCGCAGGGGTTACAGGGCCAGTTCTGGGAAGGCCAAAAACGCCTGCCACGCCGCGAATTTACGGTGTGTGGTCTGGGTCAGGAAGGCAACAACACCTACATCAACGTCAGCTTGGGCGAGGTGGAACTTGGCAAACCGACCACGGTGGTGGTACACGCACCCGAGGGCAAACGAAGCTACAGCATGCTGGTGCAGCACATGCTGGGCAATGCCCGCATCACCGGCACAGTGGACGACAAACCGTTCACGGTACAAATGGAGCGCGGCGTGGGCAAGAACCCGCTGGTCACGCGCGTGATCCACAACGGTGCGCAACTCGAAGCGATTGTGATGAACCCCCGCACCGCCGAGTTGCACAAACTCATGCCGTACAAGGCGCCGCCTGATTTGAGCAAATTCGTGCTGTCCCCCATGCCGGGTTTGCTGGTGCAGGTGGCCGTGCAGCCGGGCCAGAAGGTACAGGCGGGTGAGCGCGTGGCGGTGATCGAAGCCATGAAGATGGAGAACGTGCTGTTTGCCACCCGCGACGCGGTGGTGTCGAAAGTGCTGGCAAGCTCCGGTGAAAGCTTGGCGGTGGATCAGGCGATTGTGGAGTTTGAATAAAGTCTTCTCGCGCCCACGCTATTTGGTAGCAGTTGCCCATAGTTTTTTAGAAGCATTTCTGGAAAACTGTGGGCACTATGAAACGTGTCCAGACCCCTGCTTCATTAAATTGGTTGATTAAGCGCCGTGCAAAAATTGCTGGTGAGCGCGACAGAGCTGCGGCTGAACTCGAAGTGCTCCGCCGCGAAGGTGCATTGAAGAACGCCCGGCTGCAGAAAGAAATCAACCGTCTGAAGCAGCGAGCAAAGGGTATTCAGGCTTTGGTGGCCTTCCACGAAGAATCCCTAAGATCCATCGATCACGTTATCGGCCACCATGAGGTGAATATAGACCCTGCATTGATTCGCTCAATTAAAGAGCACGTAGCCTCACATTAAGCGATATCTGAAAAAGAGCGACCATCGTTTTAAGCTCTACCCAAAACCAATTCCTGACTAAAAAAGTTGGTTTTGGGCAGCTGCTACCAAATAGCGCGCGCCCAACAAAAAACCCGCTTTAGAGCGGGTTTTTTGTTGGAGGAAAAAAGCTGTGGGTCTTAGGAAGCAAACATGTGTCCACCACATGCTAACTTCTTGAGATGATTG
>JAUNUE010000060.1 GCA_030538335.1 Allobrachymonas sp.
GTACTGGGTCAGCGCAACAAAGACCTCAAAAACGGCATGACGGCTCCACCCAGGCTCACGCTGCCCAACATCCTCAACATGGCGACCAAACCGCGCTGGGGCCTGGGCATGCTGGGCACGCGGCGGCGCACCTTTGGCAATGTCGTGGGCCACGTCAAGGGTGTGGACGACCTGGGTAGCCTCAACACTTGGACCACCGAACAGTTTGACCCGACGCTCGACTGGAACGATGTGGAGCGCATCAAGAAACAATGGGGCGGCAAACTCATCCTCAAGGGCATACAGGATGTGGAAGACGCGAAGCTGGCCGTAAAAAGCGGCGCCGACGCCATCATCGTAAGCAACCACGGCGGGCGCCAACTCGACGGCGCCGAAAGCTCCATCCGCGCCCTGCCCGCCATTGTCGATGCCGTAGGCAAAGACATTGAAGTGCATATGGACGGCGGCATCCGCAGCGGCCAGGACGTGCTCAAGGCCTGGGCGTTGGGCGCACGCGGCACCTACATCGGCCGCGCCTTTTTGTACGGCTTGGGCGCCATGGGCGAAGCAGGCGTGACCAAGGCGCTGGAGCTGATCCACAATGAACTCGACATCAGCATGGCGTTTTGCGGCCACACGCAATTGACCAACGTGGACAAAAGCATTTTGCTGCCCGGGAGTTATCCAACTCCCCATGTGTGACGCCAAGGGTTTTGGAAGAGGCTCCAAAATGTTGAGAGATTAGATTTCACCGCAACGGCGAACAGTTTTATAGAAAGATAAAACAAGTTAGAGTTCTAAATGGCAGTCATCCTATCCGAC
Source organism: Allobrachymonas sp. (assembly GCA_030538335.1). Lineage (GTDB taxonomy): Bacteria > Pseudomonadota > Gammaproteobacteria > Burkholderiales > Burkholderiaceae_C > Brachymonas. Next base: position 802 of record JAUNUE010000060.1, read on the forward strand.
CAGAGTTTTTCAACCATCCGGTGGTTACTACAAGAACTCAACGACCCTTTCGCAGTTTTTCCTCTGCAGGATGTTGCACGATCTCTTGGCGAATCAATTGCTGATTCAGAAGAAGCTTTTCGCGAACGCGAGGGATCAGGGGGCGTTGCGCGGAAATACTGGGACGTCCCAATGGAGATGCTTGATCATGGCATTGGTGTCGCCATTGGGGCTACTTTTGTCCTAGGTCAAGCCGCCATAACTCAAGCGGTTTCTATGGTGGCACAAATTCGCAAACTTGTTGGCGATGATACCTGTGAAATTCCCAAGGGGAAGATAGCCCTTCTTGAATTCAAAGCAACGGCGGTCCTCAAAAACAATTTGAATAGCATAATAATTATCGATACGGCAGCAAACTACTTCAAGCATTATCATGAATGGCCAAAGGATTGGCATCATTTTCAAGGCTCTGCAGCTCAGTCGTCAACCATGAAAAATGCAAAATGTATCGGCCTACAAGGGCATGATTTGAACATCAATATGGGCGTTGTTTTAAAGGCTTTGGAGCTTAATACCAGTGATGTGTTCAAGGTGCCGATGATCGTACATGCTTGGCGTAAACGCGTCGCAGTATATTTGTGTAGAAAGATAGGTTTGCCCTTGGAAATCATCGATTGAGTTCAAGAACTCGTAAAATCCAGAATTTAAAACCACGAAGCTGATTCCAACGCATAGCCAAATTTGAACCATTGCATACGACACAATCTCCTACGGAGGTTGTGCCCTACGACTGCAGCTTCAATGTAGAAAAAGCACTTCTCAAAGACGAGAAGCCCTCTCTTTGCGCAGCAACAACCCTGCAGAAACTAACAGGGCAACAACCCACAACGGCCACAGCCCCCAGCGGGCAGCCCACCAGGCGAAAAAGGTGGGCGGTGCATCGTTGCCCATGACCTGCGCCTGCAATACGCCACGTGTCAACCTTGGCTGCTCGTGCAAGACCTGCCCGCCCGCATCAATCACGGCGGTAGAACCCGTGTTAGTGGCACGCAGCATGGGGCGGGCCAGTTCCATGGCGCGCATACGGCTGATGTGGCGGTGCTGGTCAATGGCGACTGTGTCGCCAAACCAGCCGATATTGCTCACGTTGACCAAAATGGTGGGCGCGGTGGCAGGGTCGATAAAGCTTGCCGCAAGTTCTTCGCCAAACAAGTCTTCGTAGCAGATATTGGGCTGCAATCGCTCGCCTTTGAGCACCATACGCGGCTGCGCCAGCGCGCCGCGCTGGTAGCTGCCCAGCGGCATGCGCATCATGTCGACAAACCATTGAAAGCCGAACGGAATAAACTCACCAAACGGCACCAGATGGTGCTTGGCGTAGCGGTATTCGGCCTGCTGTGCGGGCGGCAGACTCAGATCAGCTTGCGGCGCAGCACCTGCGGTTTGCACACCACCCGGCGCCATACCCACCACGGCATTGGCATAGCCTTTTTCCAGATCGCCAGTTGGCAAGCCGATCAACACTGCTTGCTGGCCACCCGCAAAACGTTGTTGCAGCCCTTGCCAATAACCTTCGGGCAACTCCTGCGGGAACAGCGGCAAGGCGGTTTCGGGCAGCACAGTCAGGTCGGCTTGCGCTTGCACCATTTGCTCGCCATACCATTGCAAGGCTTTTTGCATGCCGCCATTGGGCTGGAATTTTTCTTCCTGCGGGATATTGCCTTGCAGCAAAGCGACGTGCAAGCCCGTTGACCCGGCAACCGGTTTGAGGTTTTTGCCCAGCGTGCTTTTTTGCCATGCGCCCAGCGCCAGAACCACAACCACCAAAAAGGAAACCGCAGCAAAAGAACGCGGCCGCTTGGCGTCTAGCCCTTTCGTTCGTTCACGCAAGACCAGTTTGTGCACCACCTGCGACAACAACACCGACAAGGCTGCCGCCAGCACCGCAATGCCATACACGCCCAGCCACGGCGCATAGCCCGCCAACCAACTGTCGACATGCGCGTAGCCAATGGCGCCCCAGGGAAAGCCTGTGAACAGCACGCCGCGGCACAGTTCGGCCAGCAACCAGAGCATGGCAAACAGTGCCGTCTTGCCCCCCACGCTCCAGCGCGCTTGTGCCCACAGCCACAAAGCCAGCGCCAAAGCGTAGTACAAGGCCAATGCACCAGCCAGCAACACCACGGCCAGAGCCGCCAGCCATGAGGGCATGCCACCGTACACATGCATCGAGATATAGAGCCACCAGAAAATGGCCGACAACCATACCGTGGCAAACCACCAGGCACGGCGGAAGTTGATCCAGAAACGGCGACGCGGGGTGACAGGTGCGTGCGAAAACGAATGGCTGGCGTCGGCCTGATCGCACGTCATCAGCACCCACACCGCCAGCGCCAAAGCGGCAATCTGCAAGCTGCCAAACGCCTGCCCGTACCCTGCCCCGCCCCAGGGCCAGGCGATGCTCCAGGCTTGCAACACGCCTGCCAGTGCCAACACGGCATAACGGAGCAAAGATCGCAGGCGTGGCATGACGTTAGAACCTTTCGCGTTGGGTGATGAGGTACGGCTCACCATGCTTCAAGACCGCCAGGGGATGCACGGCATCCGGCCAGGCCTGCACGAAAAATCCATCCACCATGGCGGGCGTAACTTCTTCCACACGCTGCGGCTGCCAGCGCGGCTGCTGGTCTTTGTCGATGACCAGGGCGCGCACGCCTTCCAGCACCTCGCTTTGCATGGACGTACGCCCCAGATGCTGCGGGTAAAAACAATGCCGCACCATGCTGCGCTCGCGGTGGATGTTTTCTGCCACGGTAAGCGCACGACCAGACCGCACCTGCTGCAGCACCACATGCAGCATCAGGGGCGAGCGCTGGCGCAAGGTGCTGGCAGTGGCCTGCGCCCAGGCATCGTCGGTGGCCGCTTCAAGCTTTTGCACAATGGCTGTGGCATCCCCATCGGCAAAGTATCGGCCAGCCTGCTGCAAGGCATGGGCAAAATCATCAGATGGTTTCGGTGCAGGCGGGCATTGCTCTTGCAGCCACTGTGCAAGCGTTGCTGTATCGGCAAACGGAATATCACCGAGTTGTCGCCACAGGTCTGGCAGACGTTCACTGGGCAGGTAATGGTCGGCCCAGCCGATGGCAAGCGCATCTGCGCCCACCACCGTGTTGCCCGTCAATGCCAGCCATTCGCCCGCATGGCCCGGACAGCGGCTCAAAAAATAACCGCCACCCACATCCGGAAAAAGGCCGATGCGTGTTTCCGGCATGGCCAACTGGCTGCGCTCGGTCACGATGCGGTGGCGTGTACCTTGCGCCAACCCCATGCCGCCACCCATGGTGATGCCGTCCATGCAGGCGATGCAGGGTTTGGGGTAGTGCTGGATCAGTGCATCGAGCAGGTATTCTTCGGTAAAAAAATCTTCCACCTGCGGGTTGCCACGCAAGGTATGTTCATGAAAAAAGCGGATATCGCCACCGGCACAAAATGCTCCAAAAGGTCCGTTGCGGCTGGTGCCGCGCATGGCTATCGCCACAATCGCCGGGTCATCGCGCCAGGCCAGCAACTGCGCATACAGGCCACGCACCATGTCGAGAGACAATGCATTGAGCGCCTGCGGGCGGTTGAGCGTAACAAAGCCTATACGGCCCCGCACCTCTGCCTCAACCGCAGGCGTCATCCATGCGGCGGCGCTCATGCGTGGTGCTCCTTCCAGCCCAGCAATTCGTTAATCGCCAGCGCGCCAAGCACCATGCCGCCGCCTATAAACACCGGCATGCCCGGCACCTCGCCCGCGCCCCACCAGGCGAACAGGATGCCAAAAATCGTTTCGAGCTGCCCCAGCAATGACACTTCAGGCGCATGCAACACACGCGATGCCACCACCAGCAGGCTGCAGGGAATGGCCAATTGGAACATGCCCAGCAGCGAGAGCCACACCATATCGCCCGCACTGGCCTGAAACGGCACAAAAGGCAGGCAAAACGCGGCCGACAGCACGGCACCCATCAGCACTGCCGGAAGCATGTCGCGCCCTTGCTGCACATGGCCTGATCCGTCTTGCAGTGCTTGTTCGCGCAGGCGTTGCGCCCGCTGCTTCTCGCGGTGCATCAACAAGAACTGCATCGAAGCCGACACGGGCACCAGCAAGGCCAGCGCAATGCCCACCATTTCGCGGCCCTGGCCAAAATTCAACTTGGTGGCATACATATAGGCAATGCCCAGCACCGCCACCGCAATCGCCACCCAGGTACGCATGGGCAAGCGGTGTTTGAGGAAGATGCGGCTGGCCAGCGCCGTGAACATGGGGTTCAGCGCCGTCATGATGAGCACATTGGCCACTGTGGTGAAGCTGATCGCCATCATGAAAGAGGTGTACATGATGCCCCACAGCAAGCCCGACAGCCACACGGTGGTATCCGCCCAGGGCACGCGCCGCCAGTAGCCGGGGCCGCGCCACACGGTAAGGATCAGCACCATCGAAACAGCCGTGAGCACGCTGCGCCAGAAGGTGACCTCCACCCCCTGCGCATGCTGCACCTGCCGTGTAAGCACGCCTGCCGTGGCCCACAACAAGGTCACCACCACCATCAGTGCCGCCGCACCGCCACGTGACAGGCGTGCAAAAGAGGTACGCAATGCCGAAGGCACAGGGTCTGATACGAGGCTGGGCATAAGAGACAGGATTCTAGACAAGAAGCATGATGGAATCTGACAAGCAGCGGCAATAGACAGTGCGGTCAATTGGCAGCCAGCAGTACCTCCATCTGGCGCAACCCTGCATCCAGATGGTTGCGCCATTTGGGGCCGCGGCCGCGTGCGTCGCGCAGGGCATCGTCCCATGCGGCAGGATCATGGTCTTGAAACCAGTTGTATAACATGGCGGCCTGCTGCACGTCTTTGCTGGCCTTGGTGCGCTCGGCCATGCGGCGCAGGCCGGTGACAATAAGTTTGTGCACGGCCATACGCGCTGGATGCGGCACGTTGACCAGGCACGCTTGTGTGCGGGTAAAAACAGCGCTTGACTGGATATCCTGCAAGGAAAACTCCATGAAGCGCAAGGCTTGAAACTCGGCATTGAATGCCTTGATGTGCACCAGTTCTTTCTCTCCCCGGCCCATCGGCGTGAGAAAGTCAAGCACAAAACCCGGTTCACGGGGATGCACCCAGCGCCCTCCGCGCACCCCGCTCAAGCTGCTTGCAGGCACAAACCCCATGCCCAGTGATTCAATGGCATCGCCCAAATCCAGCTTGGCCTCACTGGCCAGGGCCACCTGCAAATGCCGCCCGGCATGGGCAAAATCAAGATCCTGCGTGCGGGAGGCATCGCCCCAGCGCACACCCAGCATATTGCCCGCACATAAAAAGGCATGGGTGCCTACCAGCACACCGCCCGCCCGAAAAAAACCCGCATCGGCCAGACGCTTGATGATGACAAGGTGGGGCGATGCGACCGTTTGACAGCCCAGCGTGCTGGCAGCCTGCGCCATCGCCTTGATCTGGCTGTTGTCGCTGCCGCCAGGCTGGCGCGCATTGATCAGCGCAGCCAAACGCTCGTCGTGCGGCCCAAGGTAGACTTGGCGTAGTTGGCCGTTAAGATCGCGGTACTGGTAGTACCAGTAGGTATTGCCCGCTACCGTTTTTTTATTGAACGATCCAGGTGCATCATCCACGCCCCGGGCGATTTCGCGCATCTGCAAGGCTTCGTGCAGTTGCGCGTAGGCCGTTTGTGCAGCCATGGGGAGCGATGAATACAGCATGGATGTACCAGATCAGGATGAGTGCGAAACCACCTTGCCCGTGTCGTACTTGCATCAGCCGTATTTATACTACATATTTTATAGACGTAGTATAAAAATATCCCGACTCAAGCCTCGCGGCTGGCACGCTTGCGTTCGTGCTCCTTCAGGTGGCGCTTGCGCAGGCGGATCGACTTGGGCGTGATTTCGACCAGCTCATCGTCTTCGATGAACTCCACCGCATACTCCAGCGTCAGTTCAATCGGCGGCGTGATCTTGATCGCGTCTTCCTTGCCGCTGACGCGGAAGTTGGTGAGTTGTTTGGTGCGCGTGGCGTTGACCACCAGGTCGTTGTCGCGGCTGTGGATGCCCACGATCATGCCTTCGTACACCGGGTCACCCGCCTTGACGAACATGCGGCCACGGTCATCCAGCTTGCCCAAGGCGTAGGTGATGATTTCGCCATCGTCCATGCTGATGAGCACACCGTTCTTGCGCCCGCCAATCTCGCCTGCATGTGGCTCGTAGCCGTCAAAAATATTGGCGATCAGGCCCGAGCCGCGCGTGAGGTTCATGAATTCGTTGGTAAAACCGATCAGACCACGCGCCGGAATGCGGTACTCCAGCCGCACACGGCCCCGGCCATCCGGCTCCATATTGGCGAGTTCGCCCTTGCGCTCGCCCAGCGCCTGCATCACACCGCCCTGGTGGCCTTCTTCGATATCGACCGTCAGCAGTTCAACCGGTTCGCATTTTTCGCCATCGATGTCGCGGAACACCACGCGCGGTTTGCTTACCGCCATTTCATAACCCTCGCGGCGCATATTCTCCAACAAAATCGTCAGGTGCAATTCGCCACGGCCCGACACTTCAAACACGCCGTCTTCAGCCGTTTCGCGCACGCGCAGCGCCACGTTGGCTTGCAGCTCTTTTTGCAGGCGATCCCAGATCTGGCGGCTGGTCACGTACTTGCCTTCGCGCCCGGCCAGCGGGCTGGTGTTGACGCAGAAGTTCATGGTCAACGTCGGCTCGTCGATCTTGAGCATGGGCAGCGGCTGCGGGTCATCGATGCTGGTGACCGTCACGCCAATACCGATGTCTTCCATGCCGTTGATCAGCACGATGTCACCCGGCCCGGCCTGGGGGGCCTGCACGCGCTCCAGGCCTTGGAACGTCAGCACCTGGTTGACGCGACCCTTGAAGCGTTTGCCGTCAGTCCCTTCCATCACCAGCACATCCATGCCGGGCTTGATGGTGCCGGAGTTGACGCGGCCCACGCCAATGCGACCAACGAAGGTGGAAAAATCCAGCGCAGAGATTTGCAATTGCAAGGGTGCGGCCGGGTCGCCCTCGTGCGCGGGCACATGCTTGAGAATGGTCTCGAACAAGGCCGACATGTCTGGCCCCCACTGCGTGCCGGGTTCACCTTCTTCCAGCGCGCTCCAACCGTTGATGCCGCTGGCGTACACCACCGGAAAATCAAGCTGCTCGTCGGTCGCGCCCAGCTTGTCGAACAGGTCAAACGCGGCGTTGATGACCTTGTCGGGGTTGGCGCCAGGTTTGTCAACCTTGTTGACCACCACGATGGGCTTCAGGCCCAGCGCCAGCGCCTTCTTGGTGACGAAGCGCGTTTGCGGCATGGGACCTTCCTGCGCATCGATCAGCAGCAGCACGCCATCGACCATGCTCAAGGCGCGCTCCACTTCACCGCCAAAGTCGGCGTGGCCGGGTGTATCGACGATGTTGATGTGCGTGTCTTTCCACCGCACGGCACAGTTTTTGGCGAGGATAGTGATGCCGCGCTCGCGCTCGATGGCGTTGTTGTCCATCACCGTGTCCTGCACTTTTTCGTGCTCGGCAAAAGTGCCAGACTGGCGCAGCAACTGGTCGACCATGGTGGTCTTGCCGTGGTCTACGTGGGCGATGATCGCAATATTCCTGATTTGGGGAGTCATTTTTTCTGCTCTGGTTTCTGTCAACGTCAAAATATCAATGGCTGTTGTTTGGCATGCTGGTTGACACGCCGTGCTGCGCTTGTGCCAGCATTTGGGAAATTTCCATCGGGCTGAGCAAGCGCACGGGAATCAGTTCACTGGCCTTGATGCGCGCCGAGCCCAGCAAGGCGTGTGGCGCATCACCATACACGGCCACGGTTTCACTGTCACTCCCGTTCACCCGGCGGCGCATACCGCTCAAAAACTTGCCGGCATCATCGCTGCCCAAGGTGACGGGCGTGTGATCGGGCAGCAGCACTTCGGGAGGCTTGAGCGCAGCCATGCGCTCCAAATCGGTCATGGTCTCCAGTTGCTCCAGCGTGATGCACTGCACCTGTGTAAAGGGGCCAGTAGCCGTGCGGCGCAGGTAGGTGAGATGCCCGCCGCAGCCCAGCGCAGCGCCAATGTCTTCACCCAGCGTGCGGATGTAGGTGCCTTTGCTGCAACTGACTTCTATGCGGACGGCGCTACTGGATGCCATTGCGCTTAAGTTGGAAGCAGCTTCTTGCTGCGCCTCCTGAGGAGCCGCCCCCCTCACCCCTGCCCTCTCCCCCCTGTCGGGTGGAGAGGGGGTTGGTGACGCGCTCTTTGCACATACACGGGGTTGGCTGTAATTATGGTGGGCAGATAAAGAGAACGTTGAGTCAGCACCCTTTG
>JAUNUE010000061.1 GCA_030538335.1 Allobrachymonas sp.
GCCCCAGCTTTACCAATGCCGCACCGCCTGCCTTGGGCCAGGAGTTGTTCGATTACCTCGTGCAACAGGCCAAAGCCCTGCATCCGCAAGTGCAGTCGGGCGTATTTGGTGCCGATATGCAGGTGGCGCTGGTCAACGACGGGCCGGTAACGATCTGGTTGGAGATGTAGGCAACGCGCCCTGCACACATTTTTGTGCCTGCATGGGCTTGATGTATTCTTTTCGGTTCTGCATCTTTTGAAAATAAAAACGGTTCCCGCTCATGGATGAGGTCGTGGCCCTGCTCAAGGGCGAATTCAGGCATCTGGTCACTTTTCAACCGGCACAACGCCCCTGGCAAATGCCCGTGGCTGCGGCGCTGGCTGCCGGTCTGCCCCTGCTGGTGGGCGCCTGGTTTGACCGCATGGATTACGGCCTGATCGCCTCACTGGGTGGACAGACGTTTCTCTACACCTCCAATACCCATGTGCCGCAACGCATGGTGACTCTGATGGTGTGCGCCTTTGGCATGGCGGCGTGTTTTGCCCTGGCGTTGATTGGCAGCTTCCATCCGGCTTCCACCATTGTGGTGCTGACGGTTCTGAGCACCCTCGTCACCATGGTGTGCCGATTTTACCGCCTGCAGCCGCCGGGCAGCCTGTTCTTCATCATGGCAGCCTCTATTGCAGCGTATATGCCGTGGAACTTCTGGCTGATCCCGCTGCGGGTAGGGCTGATCTTCATGGGCAGCACGCTGGCGGTGTTGATTGCCTTTTTTTACAGCCTGCATATCGTGCGTCGGCAAAAGCCAGTGGCGCATCCACCCATTCAAAACCCGGGCTTCCAGTTTGTGGTGTACGACTCCGTCATGATCGGCGCGTTTGTCGGTCTGTCGCTGGTGCTGGCGCACGTGCTGCGGCTCCAATCCCCTTACTGGGTGCCGGTGAGCTGCATTGCCATCATGCAGAACATGACGATGCGGGCTGTGTGGAACCGGCAGGTGCATCGCATTCTTGGTACCGCTGCAGGCGTTGTGCTGGCGTGGGGGCTGCTGCTGTTGCCGTTCAACAAATGGGGCCTGTGTATCACCATCATGGTGCTGACGTTCATGATTGAAATGCTGGTGGTGCGCAACTATGCGCTGGCCGTGATGTTCATTACGCCACTGACCATATATCTGGCCAAGTCGGGAGCTGCTGCTGACATGACGGCCACTGCCCTCATCCTTACGCGCCTGGTCGATATTGTGCTGGGCAGCGTCATTGGCTGCCTGGGCGGCGTGTTCTTGCACGATCTGCGCTTGCGCAGCTGGTTGAGCGAGCGGGTGTTTCGGGTACCGTTTCCTTCCGCATAAGGCGGTCGAGCCATCATTGGCATACAGAAAAACCGGCATATTGCGCCTTATGCGCCCAAACAGGGCGTATCAACAGGTGTTTAAGCACGGGCGCAAGCAGCCCAATTTATAATCAACGGTTTGCCAGCACCCCAGCCCGTAGCCGGGCAGGGCTGGCATCCGCATTCCCGATTTTCTGACTTACGGTTTCAGCCATGCCTATTTATGCTTACCAGTGTGCTTCCTGTGGTCACGCTGAAGATGTGTTGCAAAAACTCAGCGATGCGCCGCTGACGCAATGCCCCGCGTGTGGCGCGGCCAGTTTCATCAAGCAGTTGACGGCAGCGGGCTTTCAGCTCAAGGGTTCGGGCTGGTACGAAACCGACTTCAAAAACGGCCCGGCCTGCCCGGCGGCCAACAAGGCGGCACCGTCTTGCCAGTCGTGCCCGGCTTCCGAGGCATAAGGGTTTCGTTGCATAAAGCCGTTTTGCCGGTAACGCCAGCAAGCCGTATTTTTTGTGGATGTCTTTCATGTTCAAACGCCGCCTCCAGCAGTATTTTCTGGCCGGTTTGCTGACCTGGCTGCCGCTGGTCATCACCGTCTGGGTGCTGGTGTGGCTGCTGGGCATGCTCGATGGTTTGTTCACGGGCGTGCTGTCGTTTGTGGCGCGTTTTGTGCCTGCGGCAGAAGCGCTGAGCCGCTGGGTGCATGGCATTCCGGGCATTGGCGTGCTGACGCTGGGTGTGGTGATTTTCCTCACGGGCCTGCTGGTGACCAACATCGTCGGTCAATGGCTGGTGCGCCAGTGGGACGGCCTGTTCACCCGCATTCCGGTATTCCGCAGCATTTACAGCAGCGTCAAGCAGTTGTCCGACACCCTGTTTGCAGGCGGCGGCAAGGCGTTCTCGAAAGTCTTGCTGGTGCAGTACCCCATGGCCGATAGCTGGTCGGTGGGCTTTCTCACCGGGCCGGCCACGGGCGACATTGCCGTGAAACTGCCGGGCGAACACATCAGCGTCTACGTGCCGACTGCCCCCAACCCGACCTCAGGCTTCATGCTGATTGTGCGCAAAAGCGACGTGATCGAGCTGGAGATGAGTGTTGACGAAGCGCTGAAATACGTCATTTCGATGGGCGTGGTCATCTCGCCCGAAGCGGCTGAAAAAGCCAATCAGCAGGGCCATTTGCCGCCTGTCACGTCATAATTCCCGTTTGCCTATCCATGCGCCAAGGGCGCAGAAAGACCATTCCAAGATGTCCATGCGTTCTTCGTATTGCGGTGAAGTCACCGAAGCCCAGTTGGGCCAAACCGTTACCCTGTGTGGCTGGGTCAACCGCCGCCGCGACCACGGCGGGGTGATTTTTGTCGACCTGCGCGACCGCGAAGGCTACGTGCAGGTGGTGTGCGACCCCGACCGGCCCGAGATGTTCAAGCTGGCCGAAGACCTGCGCAACGAGTTCTGCATCCAGATCAAGGGCTTGGTGCGCGCCCGTCCTGAAGGCACCACCAACGACGCCATTCCCACCGGCAAGATCGAGGTGCTGTGCCACGAACTGGTGGTGCTCAACGCTTCGGTTACACCGCCGTTCCAGCTCGATGACGACAACCTGAGCGAAACCACGCGCCTCACGCACCGCGTGCTCGACCTGCGCCGCGACTACATGCAGAAGAACCTGATGCTGCGCTACCGCGTGGCAATGGAAGTGCGCAAGTTCCTCGACGCGCATGGCTTTGTCGATATCGAAACGCCCATGCTCACCAAGAGCACACCCGAGGGCGCGCGCGACTACCTGGTGCCCAGCCGCGTGCACGATGGCCATTTTTTCGCCTTGCCGCAATCGCCCCAGTTGTTCAAGCAGTTGCTGATGGTGGCGGGTTTTGACCGCTACTACCAGATCACCAAGTGCTTCCGCGACGAAGACCTGCGCGCCGACCGCCAGCCCGAATTCACGCAGATCGATATCGAAACCAGCTTTCTGAGCGAGCAGGAAATCCGCGACTTGTTCCAGGAAATGATCGTCACGGTGTTCAAGAACGCACTGGGCGTGGACTTGGGCACATTCCCCGTCATGCCCTATGCCGAAGCCATGCGCCTGTATGGCTCCGACAAACCCGACCTGCGCGTGAAGCTGGCCTTCACCGAACTCACCGACGTGATGAAGGACGTGGACTTCAAGGTGTTCAGCACCCCGGCGACCATGCCCGGTGGCCGTGTGGTGGCCTTGCGCGTACCCAAAGGCGGCGAAATCAGCCGCGGCGACATCGACGGCTATACCGATTTTGTGAAAATCTATGGTGCCAAGGGCCTGGCGTGGATCAAGGTCAACGAAAAAGCCAAAGGCCGCGATGGCCTGCAAAGCCCGATCGTCAAGAACCTGCACGATGCCGCCATTGCCGCCATCCTGGAGCGCACCGAAGCGCAAGACGGCGACCTGATTTTCTTTGGTGCCGACAAGGCCAAAATCGTGAATGACGCCATCGGCGCGCTGCGCCTGAAAATCGGCCACAGCGCATTTGGCAAAGAGAATGGCCTGTTTGAAGACCGTTGGGCGCCGCTGTGGGTGGTGGATTTTCCGATGTTTGAATACGACGAGGAAAGCGCCCGCTGGGTGGCCGTGCACCACCCCTTCACCGCGCCCGAAGATGGCCACGAAGACTATATGGACAGCGACCCCGGCAAGTGCATTTCCAAAGCCTACGACATGGTGCTGAACGGTTGGGAACTGGGTGGCGGCTCGATCCGTATCCACCGCGCCGAGGTGCAGAGCAAGGTATTCAAGGCGCTCAAGATCACGCCCGAAGACGCGCAGGCCAAGTTCGGCTTCCTGCTCGACGCGCTGCAGTACGGTGCGCCGCCCCACGGTGGCCTGGCTTTCGGGCTGGACCGTCTCGTTACGCTGATGACCGGCGCCGAATCGATCCGTGACGTGATTGCCTTTCCCAAAACCCAGCGCGCGCAATGCCTGCTCACGCAAGCGCCCAGCCCGGTGGACGAAAAACAGTTGCGCGAACTGCACATCCGCCTGCGCAATCCGCTCCCGGTCGAAGGGGCTGCCAGCGCATGAGCGACGCGGCCATCGAGTTGCCGGACGAAGGAGATCTCCCGAGTCCCACCGAAATCCGCAGCGCCGACACCTTGCGGGTAGTAACCTACAACATCCACAAAGGGGTGCAGGGCGTGTGGCCGGCGCAGCGGCTCGAAATCCACAACCTGCAGCAGGCCATCGCCAGCCTGCAGGCCGATGTGGTGTGCCTGCAGGAGGTGCGCAAACTCAACCGCAAGGCCGAGCGCAAATTCACCAACTGGCCTACGCAATCGCAGGCAGAGTACCTTGCGCCCGAGGGCTACCATTCGGTGTACGTCACCAACGCCATCACCACCGACGGCGAGCACGGCAACGCCTTGCTGTCGCGCTGGCCGGTGGTGCAGCACCAGCACGAAGACATTTCAGACCACCGCTTTGAACAGCGTGGCCTGCTGCATTCGATACTCGACATACAGGGTCGGCACGTGCATGTGATTGTGGTGCACCTGGGGCTGATTGGCGCCAGCCGGGTGCGGCAGGTGCACCTGCTGCGCCAGTTCATCCGCCGCGAAATACCCGACGATGCCCCACTGCTGGTGGCGGGCGACTTCAACGACTGGAACCAGAAGCTGCACGACATGATGGCCATGGCGGATCTGTATGCTGAATGCGATGCGCCGGGCTGCCTTACCTACCCGTCGCGGTTGCCGTTGACACAACTTGACCATGTCTATGCGCGCGGCCTGCTGCGCACCAAACAGTTTGTGCCCCGACGTGAACAACTGGCCCAGCATGTGGGCGTGCAACGCTGGTCGCGCCTGTCAGACCACCTGCCGCTGGTGGTGGAATTTGCGCTGAAATAAGGCGCTTTTACGCGCCAGGGCTGGTCTGTTCCGCCTGGTGCCGCACATCGGCGGGCACCTCCATCCACAAGGCGCGCAGCGAGAGGTTGATGTCGGCCATATACATGGCCAGACAGCCCATAAGGCACAGCATGCACAACACAAATTCGGCCACGATCAGCGGGGCAATCTGCAGCCCCGACAACGCCGAAACAAACAGGGTGATGATGAACACCGAGGCCATGAACACGCTCGACACCCCCAGCGCAATGCCGCGCCGCACAATGCGCGCGCGCTTTGTCAGCACGTGAATTTGTTGCAGTAGTACGTGTCGCTCGTGTCCGTCCGTATGCTTGAGGGCCTGCATGACGTGGCGCGAGCGGTCAATAACGCGGCCATAGCGGTTGGTCATGCTGAGCAAAATGGAGCCTACGCCCGAAATCAATATCACCGGGCCAATGGCCAGTTGCAGGGTGGGGATCAGGTCGGCAAGTTGCATGGAGCAAGCGCACCTGCGCTAGTGCGCCCGCTGCACCACCATATCGGCCAGGGCGTGCAGCAGTTGGGTGCGGTTTTCTTCCAGACCGCTGTTGTGCAAGGCTTGTGCAGCCTCCTGGTGCAAGGTCTGCGCATAGGTTCTGGCCTGTTCCAGACCCAGCAATGACACGTAGGTCGGCTTGTCGTTGGCTGCGTCTTTGCCGGCAGTTTTGCCCAGCGTGGCCGAGTCGGCCACCACATCCAGAATGTCATCCACGACCTGAAAAGCCAGGCCGATTGCGGCTCCGTATCGGGTCAGGCCTTGCAGGGCTGGCGGGGCAGTGTTGCCACAGGCCGCGCCCATCAACACACTGGCTTGCAACAGGGCACCTGTCTTGAGCTGGTGCATGTGTTGCAGTTCCTGCTGGTTCAGCCGTTTGCCCACGCTGGCGAGATCAATCGCCTGGCCACCAGTCATGCCCTGGCTGCCCGCTGCGCGCGACAGCAATTGGCACAGGCGCGCTTGCATGGGGGGAGGAATATCTCCATCATCGGGCGTGATCAGTTCAAACGCCAACGCCTGCAAGGCATCGCCCGCCAGCAACGCGCCAGCCTGGCCGAACTGCACATGCACCGTGGGTTTGCCCCGGCGCAGTACATCGTTGTCCATGCAGGGCATGTCGTCGTGCACCAGTGAATAGGCGTGGATCAGTTCCACGGCGCAGGCCGCGCGCAGGGCGGCGGTTTCAAGACCCTGAACCGCATGGCAGCTTGCCAGCACCAGCAGCGGCCGCAGGCGTTTGCCGCCATCGAGCACGGCGTAGCGCATCGCTTGTGCAAGCGTCTCGGGTGCGTCTTTGCCTACCCATTGCGACAAAGCCGTTTCAACGGCCTGAAGCTGTTGCGTGCTCCAGTGTTGAAAGTGGGTGGTATCTGCGCTGTGGGCAGAGATTGTCTGGGTTGTCATCATTCTTGGGGCTCTTCCCAGGCTGTGGCGTTGGGTCCTGCTGCGGCATTGCCATCCAGCACCTTGATTTGCTGTTCCACCGCCGCGAGCTTGGCCTTGCAGAATTCCAGCAAGGTTGCGCCACGCTGGTAACCTGCCAGCAACTCATCCAGCGGCACCTGCCCGGATTCGAGATTGGCGACAAGGGCGTCAAGCTCCGCCAAAGCCGCTTCGTAGGTAGCGGGCAGTTTGGCGGCAGCGGGTGATTTGGGTTTGGTACTCATAGGCGCAGGGGGCTTGGGTCTGTTCGCGTTGATTGTAAAGTGCACGCGTGCTGAAGGATCGAAGGTGTGACAATGGCGGCCATGCGCAACGACAGGAAGCCTTCATGATCTACGGCATAGGAACCGATATCTGCGACATCCGCCGCATCCGTGCGGCGCTGGAGCGCCGTGGCGAGCGCTTTGCCCACGTCGTGCTGGGTGAATCAGAGCTTCAGGTGTACCAGCAGCGCCGGGCACGCTGGCCCGACCGGGCGGTGCGCTATCTGGCCACGCGCTTTTCCGCGAAAGAGGCCTTCAGCAAAGCCATCGGCCTGGGCTTGCATATGCCCATGACCTGGCGGCATTGTGAAATACTGAACCGTGCAAGCGGCCAGCCGCATGTGGTGCTGTGCGGCGAGCTTGCCAGATGGTTTGAGGCGCAAAACCTGCAGGCGCATATCACGCTGAGCGATGAAACTGATTACGCAACCAGTTTTTGTGTGGTCGAGCAGCGGGTGCCGTAGTTTTTGCCGCTATTGAGCAAGGCAGTTCCCAGGTGAGATGCAGAAAAAAGTGAGCAGACGTAGTTTTGCCGCTTGAAAATGTTACGTACTTTGCTTGCAAAAATCTGTCTTGAGAAATAACTGGTTGATATAAAAAGATAAAAAAACCGGGATAAAAAAACCTTTCGAAAATTGTGCCTAACAAGTCGAAACGGGAACGCGAAGCAATCACTTTGACAATGTTTCCAGCAGCGCCGCTGCGTACAAAAACCAAACCTGTTCAACAGAAAGGAAACGTGCACCATGGCAAACAGACTGACACCTGATGATTTGAATCCTGATCCCTTGACGGGCGAACCTGGCTCCCACCCCATGGGTACCGGCATTGGTGCAGGCGCAGGCGCCATGACGGGCGCTGCCATTGGTACCGCAGTTGCGGGGCCTGTAGGCACGCTGGTAGGTGGCGTGATTGGCGCGGTAACCGGCGGCCTGACCGGCAAGGAAGCGGCCGAAGACGTAAACCCCACCATCGTGGGCGACAGCAACGAGCACAAACTCGCCACTGGCACAGGTGCGACGGCGGGCGCTCTTGCGGGCGCGGCGCTCGGTGCCGTAGGTGGCCCGGTCGGTGTGGCCGCGGGTGCAGCCATTGGTGCTGCCACGGGCGGCATGGCCGGCAAAGGCATGGGCGAAGCCCTGAACCCCAAAGTGGGTGACAACCTGGAGGCGCATAATCTCGCCACCGGTACGGGCGCTGCTGCAGGCGCTGCCACCGGCGCTGCAATGGGTGCTGTGGCTGGCCCGGTAGGCGCTTTGGCAGGTGCAGCCATTGGCGGCATGGTAGGTGGCGCCACCGGCAGATCGGTGGCCGAAGTGGTCAACCCGGCCGAAGAAGACGCCTACTGGCGCGGATACTATGCCGCCCACCCCGGCGTGTACATTGCCGATTACAGCTACGACGACTACTCGCCTGCCTACCAGTTGGGTTACATGGCACGCGACAAATACCGTGGCCTGTCGTTTGACGTGATTGACGAAGCCCTGCGCCGCGACTGGGAGCTGCTGCGCGGCGCCTCGCGCCTGACTTACGAGCAGGCCAAGGTCGTTGCACGCGATGCCTGGAACCGCATCGTCGTTTGACGTATCGGGCGTTCGGCTCTGACAAAGGCGGTGCTTGCACCGCCTTTTTTTGCTTTCCTGTTCAGTGCGCCGTGGGTTTGGGAAAAATGGCCCACAAACCCCGCGCGCATAAAAATACCCACAAAGGGCAGCCAAACACCAGCGCATAGGCCAGCCACGATACCTCGACATGGCCTCGGCCTTGCAACAGCACGGAGGCAAACGCATAGCAGCTTTGCAGGGAGTGCGACACCATCGCGGCAGTGAGCGACCCCGTCCACACATACACCAGCCCAAATGCCAGACCTGTGACAAGGTAAGCCAGTGGAATGCGGCCTATCAAGGCGTCACCCAGATGCGGCATGGCAAACATGATGGCGCTGACCAGCAGGG
>JAUNUE010000062.1:0-4071 GCA_030538335.1 Allobrachymonas sp.
GGCCACAACGCCGCAAACGCCAGCAAAAAGTAGATGGGCGCATCGCCCACGCCCAGCACCATCACCACCAGCGGCATCCACGACAAGGGCGAAATCATGCGCAGCAGTTGCAGTGCGCCGCCGCTGGCCTGCTCCACATGCGGCAAACGCCCCAGCAGCAAACCAAGCGGCACGCCGATGACCAATGCCAACGTCAAGCCCACCAGCACGCGGCGCAGGCTGGCTGCAGCATGCGCCAGCAAAGTACCTTGCACCAGCAGTTGCCACAGGCTTTTGAACGCAGGCAGCGGCGCGAGGTTGGCGGCCATGGGCATGCGGGCTTGCAAGACCCAAATGCCCAGTTGCCACACCAGCACCAACACCAGCAAGCCCGCTACGGGCAAAAACAGGCGGGTGGGAAAGCGCAACAGGGGCTTGGGTTGGTGCAAGGCAGGAAGGGCTTGGGTGGTCATGGCAAAAACCTGGGTCATTCAAAAGTTCAGTTCATCGCAAAAACGCATTCTCGTAGGGTGGGTGCTTGCACCCACGTTGTGATGGCCATACTTGATCATGCGTGGTTTTATCCCGGACGTTGTTCCGCGTGGGTGCAAGCACCCACCCTACCAAGCCCCGCATCACGCGGCAATCGTCTCTTGGCGCGCATAGTCGGCAGGCAGGTGAAATGCCTGCTGGCTGCTGGTGGCCTCAATCGCTGCGCGGACAAAGCGGGCATCGACCAGCTCTTGCGCCACCTTGGCTGCGTCCAGGCTGGCGAGCCACGGCGCATTGCCCGAGATGTGCGTTTGCTTGAGCAACTCCACCAGTTTTTCAGTGTAGCTGGCAAACGGGTACGGCTGAAAATCAATGCGCGACTGGCGCCAGTCGGGATGGCGGATGGCGCCCGTTTGCACGTACTGATCCCACTGCGCAGCGGCGGGATTGAGCACTTTTTCGAGCACCGCCTGCGGATGCGGCGTGTACTGGTGCTCGCCGCTGGCGGACATCAGCGCAGCCGTTTCACCGCGGTGCTGCAAGGTCCACAACTGCGCCTTGACCAAGGCATTGGTCACTTTTTGCACCCATTCGGGGCGTTGCTCCACATCGTGGCCTTGTACCACCGTCAGGCAGCAGGCATGGTCGCGCCACACATCGCCGGTAAAACGCAACACCTTGCCCACGCTTTTGGCTTCGGCAGCGGCGTTGAACGGCTCGGCCACAATGAACCCGGCAATGGTTTTGGAGGCGAGGGCGGCCACCATGTCGGGCGGCGGCATGATGATGAGTTTGACCTGCCTGGCGGAAGGTTCGCCTTCGGTCACCTCCAGCCCCGCATGGCGCAACAGGTATTGCAGCACCACGTTGTGGATGGAGTACCAGAATGGAATCGCCACCGTTTTGCCGCCCAGCTCTTCGACCTTGTTGATTTCTGGCAGTACGGTCAACGCCGAACCGGCCATGTGGTTCCACATCAGCACCTTGGCGTTGGCCTGGCTGCCATAGCGTGCCCAGATCGTCATGGGCGAGAGCAGGTGCACCACATTGACCTGGCCGCTGATGAAGGCTTCGACAATCTGCGCCCAACTGCGGAACATCACGGGCTTGTCGGCCTGCAGCCCCTCGGCCTCGAACAGTTTTTGCTGGTGTGCCACCAGCAACGGCGTGGCATCGGTAATGGGCAGGTAGCCGATGCGCACCGGCGCTTGCGGCTCTTTGGCGGCGCGTTCGGCACAGGCCTGCAGCAAGGGCAAGCTGCCCGCCACCGAAAACAGGGCGCCCAGTTTGAGCATTTCGCGTCGGGAAACCATCGGGAGTGTTCTCCAGTTTGTCGGTTGAAAAGATGAGGGTTGGCGAATTCAGATCACGTATTCAACGGTTTTTTCCTGCTCGCCGTGCAGGCGGGCGCCGCGCAGGGTTTGCAGGATTTCGATCCGTTCGGCATTGAGCAAGAGGCCGGCGTCTTCACGCGGAAAGGGCGGGCGCAACGCCCATTGCCCGATCAGGCGGCCAGGGGTGTGGCCGATCAGCAGCACGCGGTCAGACACGGTCAGTGCCTCGTCGATGTCGTGCGTGACGAGCACCGTTGCGGTCTGGTGCTGCTGCACAATCTGGCGCAGCAGTTGCTGCATGTCCTGTCGGCTGGCTTCGTCCAATGCGCTGAATGGCTCGTCAAGCAACAGCACCTTGGGCTGCCGCGCCAGGGCGCGTGCCAGCGCCACCCTTTGCGCCATGCCGCCCGACAGCTCCGCAGGAAAGCGTTCTGCCGCATGCACCAGCCCGACTTCGGCCAGCGCGGCTTGTACGCGGCGCTGCTGCGCGTCTTTGGTCAAGGCCGGCTGGCTGCGAAAGGCCAGACCCAACGCCACGTTGGCACGTACATTCAGCCAGGGCAGAAGTTGCGGCTGCTGAAACACAAACGCCGCACCGGGGCTGGGCGCGTGCACCGCCTCGCCAAACAGGCGCACTTCGCCACGCTGCGCGGTTTGCAGGCCCGCCAACACGCGCAGCAACGACGACTTGCCGACGCCGCTGGGGCCGAGCAGCGAGACCAGTTCGCCGGGCGCCAGTTGCAGCGAAAAATCCTGCAGCACCGGCTTTTCGCGCCCTGCCTCGCCATAGGCCAGGCCAATGTGCCGCGCTTCGAGCACAGGTACTGGCTGGGCGCTGCTGCTCAGGTGCGCATGTTCACTCGGGAATTTCAAAGAAATCTTCTTTCCCCACCCCGCAATCGGGGCAGACCCAGTCGTTGGGAATATCGGCAAACGCTGTGCCGGGCGCAATGCCGTGTTCGGGCATGCCCTCGGCCTCGTCGTAAATAAAGCCACAGGGGCCACACATCCATTTCATGACTTGTCCTTGGGGGTTGCGAAAGACACAACCTTAAACCACCTCTGCCACAGGCTGCCGCGTGGTGTTAGCACCTGCTGGCGCGGCCTGCAACTCGGCAATTTCGCGGCGCAAATGCTTGGTTGCCGGTGTGACGATGGCCACAAACAGGGCCTCACGGGTGCGCCGCTGCGCGGCGTGGCGCACCAGATAGCCTTTGGCACCCGCATGCAAGGCGGCCGATTGTGCCGCGCGCAAGGCCAGCTCGGCACCGGCCAGGCGCAGCTTCAGCACATCCAGCAAGGGGGCCTGGTGGCGCTCTGCCGCATCTGCCAAAGCCAGCGTTTGCGCGAGTGCAGCATCCAGCTCGGCCTGCAAGGTGTCGTGCTGGTCATCAAGGTAGGCGTTGGTCACGGTCGAGGCCGCATTGCTTTCGCGGATGATCTTCAGGCACCCTTGCACAACACCCGCACCAATGCCCATTTGCAGCAGGATGAAGCCCGCCTTGATGCGTGCGATATAGGCATCAAACTCTTCCGGCTGCGCCAGTATGTCGGCAGCAGAAATCTGCACATCATCGAACCGTACATTGAGCGTGCGTGTGCCTTCCAGCGCGCAAAATTCGGGGCAGGACTTGAGCGACACGCCCGGCGTCTGGCCACCCGCCATGAACATCACATAGCGGCCATCAGGCAACTGCGCCGTGGCAGCAAACACGTGGTCTGGCCCCAGGTTCGACACCCAGGGCAGGCTGCCCTTGACCTGGTAACCATCAGCCACAGGTACCGCCTGCAACAGGTGCCGCTCAATGCCGCACAGGTGCTTGACGGTGTTGGACATGGCCGAACCCGCAAGCCGCTCACCGCGCAAAATGGCAGGCAGGTAACGCTCGCGCACCGCCGCATGGCGCGTTTGCAGCAAATACCAGGCGCAGGCCGTTTGGCACCAACCCAGAAAAGCGGTGGATCCGCATTCCTCGCCTACTGCGCTCAATACCTGTATCTGCGTTGCCAGCCCCAGGCCAGAGCCGCCCTGCGCCTCAGGCGCCAGCGCCGCAAAGCCGCCCAATGCGCCCAGCTCACGCAAATAGGCCTCAGGGTACAGGCCCTCGCGGTCGATGGCTTCTACCAATGGGCGCAAGGCTTCGGCTGCGTGCGTGCGTACGTGCTCCAGCAAGGAGGTGCTTGGTTGTGTCATGGGGATCTTTCAATATCGAGGGGAAAAACCAGCCGAGACTTCACTTACGCAAACGGCTGCAATTCGGGGTTG
>JAUNUE010000062.1:4081-8805 GCA_030538335.1 Allobrachymonas sp.
GCACAGCGTGGCCAGCGCCACCCCCAGCACCACTTCCAAGGCCTGCTGCTGGTTGTAGCCTGCGTCAAACAGGCTCTGCAGCACTTCATCCGGTACATTGCCCTTGTTGCGGATGACCTCTTGCGTAAACAGCGCCAGCGCCTGCAATTTACTATCGGCTACGGTTTGGGTGTTGCGCAGCGCCTCGATCACGCCTTCATCCAGCAAGCGCTTCTTGCGCGACAGCGCCGTATGGCCGGCCTTGCAAAACCCGCATTCGTTGAGCACGGCAGCGGTGATCTGCACCACCTCGCGCTCACCGGGCGTGAGGCTGGTGCGGGCGTTGATCGCGCCGACCTCCTGGTACATCTCCAGCGCCGTGGGTGCATTGGCCAACACACCGATCAGGTTGGGCAAAAAACCATTGTTTTTCAAGGCGGTTTCGAGACGGGGGCGGGCTGCTTCGTGTGCAGATTCGAGGGTCTGGATGGTCAGGCGGCTCATGTTTTTCGTTCCATTACGTGTTGCAATGCACGCATGGTAGGCAAACATCCAAACAATTAAAAATACTTTTTTTACGTTTCCATATTTCCCAGATGAATATAGAAGCGGTTGCAGGCTGCCACACGCCTTTGCTGCGATCCACCGATAATGCAGATGAAAAACACACTTTCGCGCCACTGCTGTGCGCCCTCACCTCCCAACCACCATGAAACTGCTTTTTGTTGCCGACCCGCTGGAATCGTTTGTCATCTACAAGGACAGTACCTTCGCCATGATGCGCGAGGCACAGGCAAGGGGTCACAGCATCAGCGCCTGCGAACCACGCCACCTGCGCTGGGTACAGGGCGAGAAAGTCAGCGCCGTCACGCGCAACATCCATCTCACGGGCGACAAAAACGCCTGGTTTACCGAGACCGGTCAGCAGCGCGCTGACTTGTGCAGTTTTGATGCCGTACTGATGCGCAAGGACCCGCCGTTTGACGCCGAATACATCTACGCCACACACCTGCTGAGCCAGGCCGAGCGCGAAGGTGCGAAAGTGTTCAACAAACCGCAGGCGCTGCGCGAACACCCGGAAAAACTCGCCATCCTCGAATTTCCCGACACCATTGCGCCCACGCTCGTCACGCGCAGTGCGCAAGACATCCGCGACTTTCACGCGCAGCACCGCGACATCATCCTGAAGCCACTCGATGGCATGGGCGGCGTGGGTATTTTTCGCGTGCGCGAAGACGAGATGAACTTCGGCAGCATCATCGAAACACTCAATCTGTCAGGGCAACAAACCGTGATGGTGCAGAAATTCCTGCCGGAAATTACCGAGGGCGACAAGCGTGTGCTGATCATCAATGGCGAGCCTGTGCCCCACTGCCTGGCGCGCATTCCCCAAGGCAAGGAAGTGCGCGGCAACCTGGCCGCAGGTGGGCGTGGCGTGGTGCAACCCTTGAACGCTACCGACCGCGCCACAGCCCTTGAAATAGGCCGCGTGCTGGCCCCGCGCGGCCTGCTGCTGATTGGTCTGGACATCATCGGCAGCAAGGTCACCGAAATCAACGTCACCAGCCCGACCTGTTTTCAGGAAATCAACGACCAGGCCGGGTGCAATGTGGCAGCGATATTTATCGATGCATTGGAACGCGCGGTGCAACCATAAAAGCCGACACCCGCAGCCCTATGTGAAATACTTGGCGAATGAACATTTTTGCCTGAAAAATTTTGCACAGGCTATCGTGAACAATTCACTGTTTTCACGCCCGTTATCCATTTACATCTTTGCGCAAGTTCACTGCAGGTCTATACTGATCCTCGTTGTTCCAAGAGTTCAGCAGCCGGGACGGTTCCCGTATGCTGAGTTTCGTGATTCTCATTTTTGGAGATGCATATCCATGGCCACAATCAAACAAACCCTTGAAGAACTGATGACCCTCGATGGCGCCATGTGCTGCGCCGTAGTCGACTCCTCCAGCGGCATGATGCTGGGTTCCGCCGGTTCCGGCGTTGATATGGAAGTGGCCGCCGCCGGCAACACCGAAGTGGTGCGCGCCAAAATGAAGACCATGCGTGCGCTGGGCCTGCAGGACATCATCGAAGACATCCTGATCACCCTGGGCAAGCAATACCACGTGATCCGCCCCTCGGCACGCAAGGAAGGCGTATTCCTTTATTTTGTGCTGGATAAGCAAAAATCCAACCTGGCGATGGCCCGCCGCAAGGTGCAGGACGTGGACAAGGAAATGAGCTTCTGATTTCCCCATCAGACCATTCACAAAAAAGGCCGCAATCGCGGCCTTTTTTGTTGACAACATCCGTTGCCCTTCAAATTCGCTCCACCCGCACGGGGGACTTCTGCTCCACCGCCGACTCAATCAACATGCCCAGCAGCGAATACACCACGGCGCCACCCAAGGCCCACCAGAAGCTGGCAACAGAAAACCCCGACAACACCCGGCCAGCCAGCCAGAACATCAGGGCATTGATCACCAGCAAAAACAGCCCCAGTGTCAACACTGTGATGGGCAGGGTCAGGATCAGCAAGATCGGACGCAACAGTGCATTGAACAGGCCAAT
Source organism: Allobrachymonas sp. (assembly GCA_030538335.1). Lineage (GTDB taxonomy): Bacteria > Pseudomonadota > Gammaproteobacteria > Burkholderiales > Burkholderiaceae_C > Brachymonas. The sequence goes on from JAUNUE010000062.1 coordinate 6,632, forward strand.
CACCGCTGCGGCCAGCATGGCAGCGCCAAAACTCTGAACCGTAATGCCGGGCATGACGTAGGCCATGCCCATCAGGGCCACGGCCAGCAAAACCCATTTGAGAAGCAGTTTGAGCATGCAACAGATTATGCAGCCGTTTTTTGCAACTCTTCTTCGCGCAGTTCACGGCGCAGGATCTTGCCCACAGGGGATTTGGGCAAGGTCTCACGAAACTCGAACAACCTGGGGCGCTTGTAACCGGTCAGGTTGGCTTTGGCGTGCGCCTTGATGTCCTCTTCGGTCACGGTCGCTCCCGGCTTGGAAACGATGAACACCTTCACCTTTTCGCCCGAGTTTTCATCCGGTACGCCAATGGCGGCACACTCGAGCACACCGGGCACTGACGCCACCACTTCTTCGACCTCGGAGGGATAGACGTTGAAGCCGCTGACCAGGATCATGTCTTTCTTGCGGTCAACAATGGTGAAATAGCCGCGTTCGTCCATGGTGCCAATGTCACCAGTCTTGAAATAGCCGTCTGCCGTCATGACCTTGGCTGTTTCATCAGGCCGTTGCCAGTAGCCCGCCATGACCTGTGGCCCTTTGATCGCAATTTCACCGCGCTCGCCCAGCGTTGTAACTTCCTGGTCGTTGTCATCGACCAGCTTGACGTAGGTGCCCGGCACCGGAATGCCAATGGTGCCGGTATATTCAGTGAGCGTTACCGGGTTGCAGGTCGCCACCGGGCTGGTCTCTGACAGGCCGTAGCCTTCGCAGATCGGGCAGCCGGTTTTCTCGAGCCACAGCTTGGCCACCGCGCTTTGCACCGCCATGCCGCCGCCCACACTGATGCGCAAATGGCTCCAGTCCACCTTGTTGAAATCGGGGTGGTGTGCCATGGCATTGAACAGGGTGTTGACCGCCGGAAAGCTGTGAAACTGGTGTTTGGACAGCTCCTTGAACACCGAGGGCAAATCACGCGGATTGGGCAAGAGGATGCTCTTGCCGCCCTGTTTGGCGCAGAGCAACAGGTTTACCGTAAAGGCAAAGATATGGTAGAGCGGCAAGGCACAGACAAAGCCGACCTGGTGGTTCAATGGCCGTGCCCGCAAGCCCGGCTCGTACCACAGGTCGCACTGCACCACGTTGGACAGGATGTTGCGCTGCAACAGCACTGCGCCTTTGGCAACACCCGTGGTACCCCCCGTGTATTGCAGCACGGCGATATCGTCCAGGCCCACTTGCGGGCGTTGCCAGGCCTCGGCAGGAAATTTCGCCAGGGCATCGTTGAACCCCACTGCAGTTGGCAAGCTGAAAGGCGGCACCAGCTTCTTCACATGGCGCAACACCAGGTTGACCACCCACCCTTTCAGCGCCCCCAAGCGATCGCCAAACGTTGCCAGAACGATATGCTTGATATCGGTGTGATCCAGACATTGCTGCAGCGTATGGGCGAAGTTTTCAACGATAAAGATCGCCTTCGCCCCCGAATCCTTCAACTGGTGCTCCAGCTCGCGGGCGGTGTACAAAGGGTTGACGTTGACCAGTACCAGTCCCGCACGCAAGATGGCGGCCACTGCCACCATGTACTGGGGAATATTCGGCATCATCACCGCCACGCGGTCGCCGCGCTGCAAACCCAGCGACTGCAAATAGGCAGCCATGCGGCGGCTGGCTTTGTCCCATTCGCTGTACGTCATGTCAGAGCCAAGAAAACTGGCCGCCGGCAGATCAGCAAACTTGCCGAAACTTTCTTCCAGCAGCTCGATCATCGAGGTATAGGCAAGAGGCGGCAAATCTGCGGGCACACTTTGCGGGTACTGGCCCAGCCAGGGGCGGCTTGCTGCGGATACATTCATGGGTTTGGTCTTCCTTGTGTCGTTATGCATATGGACATGGTTCATGGGCGCTTGCCACGGTCACCCTGGAGACGGCAGTTGCAAGTAAATGCCTGCACTGCAGCAGATTTATAACCGAGTTTGACCGGGCGCGCTTGCAGACTATTCGTCTTTTGCAGGTGAAATACGGGTTTCCATGGAGCCAGTATTACCCCAAGCCACCTTGCGTAGAGTCCTGTGCGCCTGGAGCCTGGTTCACGGCCTCCCTGCTGAATACGCGCGCAGGACTATAGTCATTTCGGGAAATAATTTGACAATTTCCACCCGATCCGTTCGGGCTGAGGTATCGAAGCCCAC
>JAUNUE010000063.1:0-6398 GCA_030538335.1 Allobrachymonas sp.
GGCCAGGAGCAACTGCTTAAAAAAGAAAAAGGGTTCTTTGCCCGCATTTTTGGCCGGTAAGGGCAATTGATACGCCATTACGGCTGAAAAGGGCGTACAAAGTACCCCATGAGAAAGCAATACCACTTCCGCAAGAGCGACCAGGGGCTGTTGGCCTGGGATGTAGACCGGCTGGTGCATTTGACGGCTGGCCTGGAGGTGGAAGCGGTGCTGCTTTCTTCCATCCGTGAACTGGACGAAGCCTACTGGTACGACACGGGCGGTGATCTGCCAACCTGCCGCTCGGTGGCCGAGCATATGCGGCTGGTACAGGCTGCTGATCTGGCGTATCCGATCATTTTGTGCCCGCAGGGCAGGGTGATGGATGGCATGCATCGCGTCGTAAAAGCCTTTTTGCAAGGCACGGATGCTATCGCTGCCTACCGTCTGCCGGTGTTGCCTGCGCCTGACTTTGTGGGCGTGGAACCAGATGCGCTGCCCTACGGTACAGACTGAAGGTGCCTGGGATGGGGTGTGCGGTTCCTTGTGACGATGCGTTGCGCTGGGGTGCCTGAGAGCCTGTTCGCGATCTCTCCGCAGGATGCGCACAGAGCCAAAACCGTGTCATTGCGAGGAGCGCAAAGCGCGACGTGGCAATCTAAAAAAGCAGATTGCCACGCCGCCTGCGGCGGCTCGCAATGACGCAAGGGCTTGGCGCAGTGGGCCTGCGTCCTTCGGACTGCTTTCAAAAAACCGCCATACGGCGCAAGTAAACCTTCGTCGCGCAAACAAGCCGCCTGTGGTTTGTGCACAAGGTTCGCCTTTTTAAAAAGCAACGTACCTCATGCGGAGATTGTGAACAGACTCCAAGGAGCGATCCTGGCGGTAGCTGTAAGGTACCAAACACCGCTAAAATCCCTCACGTTTCCCCTAGTCACAGCCATGTCATTTTCGGGTAGTATGCCGCACAATCGATTGTGCATTTACGCAGGTAGATGAACAGGATGATGTGCAGGCTTGGCTCGGGAGAAATACATCACCGTTCGCCTGATCAACCCGGCCTGCCGTGCGCTTTCATCATTGGACCAGATTGCCCAAAAGTGTTTTCCGACCGCCAATTCAATTTCCTGCTGCTTGTGAATGCGGCTGTCTTCCTGTTTGCCAGCTTGTGGTCGCAGGGGCAGTTTGTGCAGGTCGACAACCTGCAATCCATGGCGAGCCAGTTGCCTGAACTGGGCTTTCTGGCCATAGGCGTGATGTTGGCCATGGTGGCGGGTGATGGCGGCATTGATCTATCCGGCGTGGCGCTGGCCAACCTGGCAGGTATTGTGGCTGCCATGCTGGTGCCAGAGTGGTTTTCGTCTGACGATGCGCCTTTGGCGTTTACAGCAGCCTTCATCGGGGTGAGCTGCCTTGTGGGCCTGCTGGGCGGCTTGTTCAACGGGGTGCTGATCGCGTATTTTTCGCTCACCCCCATTCTGGCAACGCTGGGCACGCAACTGCTTTTTACCGGCATTGCCGTGGTGTTGAGCGACGGCTCGGCGGTGCGCCTGGGTTATGTCGAAGAACTCTCTGCCATCGGCAACGAAACCGTGTTGGGGGTGCCCATTGCCTTTGCCTTGTTCCTGTTCACGATAGCGGCATTGGCGCTGGTGCTCAAGCGCACGCGGTTTGGGGTGCAACTGTATTTGCAGGGCAGCAATGCCAAGGCCGCCCGGTATGCCGGTTTTGCCCAGCGGCGCTTGCTGCTGGCCACCTACACTGTATGCGGATTGATGGCTGCGATTGCAGGCATCATCATCGCTTCGCGCACAGCCAGCGCCAAGTGGGATTACGGCAGTTCGTATTTGCTGATTGCGATTTTGATCGTGGTGATGGCAGGCGTGAAACCAGCGGGCGGCTATGGGCGTGTAGTTTGCCTGCTGTTGTCAGCAGTAGCCTTGCAGGCCCTGTCAAGCGCTTTCAACCTGATTGAAATTTCAAACTTCTTCCGCGATTGTGCCTGGGGGGCCTTGTTGCTCATCTTTCTGGCCGCTTCCGATACGTCGTGGCAGAGCTGGTTCAGGCGCGCCACGCCTGCCAGTTGACCCGTTTTACCGCCCGACTACGCACTCCCTTCCTGCGTTGCCTGGGTTCTTGAAGGAAGGGTGCTTTTCAGGAGAAATCCATGCTGCGCAAAACCCCAATCACCCTGGCCGCCGTCGCCCTGCTGGGCGTCAGCTCGGCACTGTATGCCGCCCCCGGCAAGGAGCCGACCATTGCCACCGTGGTCAAGATCACGGGCATCAACTGGTTCAACCGTATGGAAACCGGCGTCAAGGAGTACGGCACCAAAAACACCAATGTCAAAACCTACCAGACTGGCCCCGGCCAGGCGGATGCAGCACAGCAACTGCGCGTGATTGAAGACCTGGTCGCCAAGAACGTGACCGCGCTGGCCGTGGTGCCGTTTGACACTGCCGCGCTTGAGCCGGTGCTGAAAAAAGCCATGGACAAAGGCATCAAGGTCGTGACCCACGAGGCCGAGAACCAGCGCAACACCCATGCCGACGTGGAAGCATTTGACAATGCCGCGTATGGTGCCTGGCTGAACGACCGCATGGCGCAGTGCATGGGCGGCAAGGGCAAGTGGGCGTCTTTTGTGGGTTCGCTGGGCAGCCAGACCCATGTGCAGTGGGTGGATGCCGGTGCCGCAAATGCGAAGAAAAAATACGCTGGCATGCAACTGGTGGCAGCCAAGACCGAATCGCAAAACGATGCCCAGAAGGCCTACGAAAAAGCCAAGGAAATTCTGCGCAAATATCCCGACATCAAGGGTTTCCAGGGTTCGTCTTCGCTGGACGTGCTGGGCATTGGCCGCGCGGTAGAAGAAGCCGGCCTGCAGGGCAAAACCTGCGTGTATGGTACCGGCCTGCCCAACGAATCGGCGAAATTGCTGGAATCAGGCGCGATTGATGGTATCGGCTTCTGGGATCCAAAAGACGCCGGCCTGGCCATGAACAAGGTTGCCCAATTGCTGATCGAAGGCAAGCCGCTGACCGATGGCATGAACCTGGGCGTGACGGGTTACGAAAAAGTCAAAATCACCAAAGGTCCGGGTAAAGGCGTGGTCATCAAGGGCCAGGCCTGGGTGGGTGTGGACAAGGCCAACTACAAGAAGTATCCGTTCTGACAATGCCTGACGGACCGGAACCCGGAGCTGGGTCAGCTTTGGGTTCCGGCTTGTTTTTTGAATTGCCAACATCCGTTCAACCACAGCTTTTTTCATGCAAACCAGCCTTTCTTCCTCGCCTTCTGACGCGGTTGTCGCCAGCAGCCCACCCCCGTTTTTGGAGGTAACTGGCATCCACAAACGCTTTGCGGGTGTGCATGCGCTCAAAGGGGTGTCGGTGCACATCGAGGCAGGCAAGGTCTACCACCTGCTGGGCGAGAACGGCTGCGGCAAAAGCACCCTGATCAAGATCATTTCGGGCGCGCAGCCTGCAGATGCAGGTACTTTGCGCATCGATGGTCAGGTGCATACCAGCTTCACGCCCGTGGCCGCGCTGGCGGCGGGCATCCAGACGGTGTACCAGGACTTGTCGCTGTTGCCCAATATGAGCGTGACCGAGAACGTGGCGCTGACCGAGCAACTCGTGCAGACCGAAGGGCGTTTGCTACGCTGGCTCAAGCGTGACCAGTTGGGGCAGACGGCATGCAAGGCCTTGCGCACGGTGGGTTTGCCCGAAGACGCGGCATTTGCCAGCACGCTGGTGGGTGATTTGCCCATTGCCACGCGCCAACTGGTGGCGATTGCGCGGGCAGTGGCCTGCAAGGCGCGACTGGTGATCATGGACGAGCCCACCACGGCGCTGACCCAGCGCGAGGTCGATCATTTGATCGCCGTGGTACGCCGCCTGCAGGCGGATGGCGTGGCAGTGCTGTTTGTCAGCCACAAACTTGACGAATGCAAAACCATTGGCGGCGATGTGATTGTGTTCCGCGATGGCGAAAAAGTGGCGCAAGGGCCGATCGCCAACTACAGCAAGGCCGAATTGACGGGCCTGATGACGGGCCGCGTGATCGAAGACCAACGCTACCGTCAGGGCAACAAGCAGGATCAAGTCCTGCTGCAGGTGCAGGATTTGGGCCGGGCGCCGTATTTTGCGAATGTAAATTTCACCGTAAATTCGGGCGAAATTGTGGGCATTACCGGTTTGCTTGATTCGGGCCGCAACGAGTTGGCACTGGCACTGGCCGGTTTGCGTCCGGCCACGGCAGGCAGCGTGCATCTGGCAGGCATGCCTGTGCGTCTGAACAGCCCGCGTACCGCCATTGCCCAAGGCATCGGCTATGTGCCCGAAGACCGTTTGAGCGAGGGCCTGTTTCTCGAAAAATCGATTGAGCAGAACATCACCGCGCTGGTGCTGCCCAAGCTGCGCAATGCTCTGGGTTTGCTCGATGGCGCAAAAATGCGGCAACTGGCTGAATCCACCGTGCGCGATTTGAAAATTGCCACACCGGGTGCCGACAAACCCGTGCAGTCGCTGTCGGGCGGCAACCAGCAGCGGGTGTTGCTGGGTCGCTGGCTGACGATTGCGCCGCGCCTGCTGCTTTTGCATGGCCCTACGGTGGGGGTGGATGTGGGCTCCAAAGACACCATCTACCGTATCGTGCAGCAACTGGCTGAAGAAGGTATGGGCGTGGTCATCATCAGCGACGACCTGCCCGAGCTGCTGCACAACTGTGACCGCATCGTGCTGATGCAAAAAGGGCGCTTGAAGGCGGATCTCCATGCGGCTGATTTGACCGAAAGCCAACTGCAACAAGCGCTGTTGCAACAAGAATAAGGAACAGGAAGTGAGTTCTGCAAACCCCTCGGCAGAAACGGCATCATCGCCCGTGGCGCTGCCCGTTGGCCGCAACCGGTTGGTGCAATGGCTGTTGCAACCCGAGATGTTCACCTTCGGACTGATCCTGCTGGTCTGTGTTGTGGTGGGTGGCATCAACCCTGATTTTTTTCAGATAGGCACCCTGTTTGATGTGCTGCGTTCGGCCACCGTCATGGGTCTGTTTGCCTTGGGTGTGCTGGTGGTGCTGGCCTCAGGCGGCATGGATGTGTCGTTTACGGCGATTGCGGCTTTCACCATGTACAGCCTGGTCAAGCTGGTATTGGCCCTCTGGCCTGAAGCGCCCGTGGCCGTGATCTTGCTGATGGGTGCCGTCTCAGGTACTTTGCTGGGTGCGCTCAACGGCGTCATCGTGCACCGGCTTTCAGCCCCCTCTTTGATTGTGACCATTGGCACTCAATACCTGTACCGGGGCATTTTGCTGACTTTTGTCGGCACCTTGTTTTTCATGGAAATTCCGGTGTCGATGGATGATTTTGGCCGCAGTGCCTTGCTCACATTGCCTGCCGCCAACGACGCTTTGGCGGTGCTGCCCACTTTTGTGCTGGCGTTGCCGTTGGCTGCAGCACTGACGTGGGTGCTGCTCAATCGTACCCTGATGGGTCGCGCGGTGTTTGCCATGGGGGGCAGTGCGCCCATTGCCGAGCGCCTGGGCTACAACGGCCTGCGCGTGCAGATGTTTGTGTTTGGCTATGCCGGCTTTCTGGCGGGCATTGCAGGCATCGTGCACGTATCCAGCAACCGCTTGGCCAACCCCTTTGACCTGGTGGGTAGTGAACTCGACGTGATCGCGGCCGTGGTGTTGGGCGGAGCGCGCATCACGGGCGGGTCGGGTACGGTAGTTGGTGCCTTGCTCGGTGTGGTGCTGGTGACACTGATCAACAACGTGCTGATCCTTGCAGGGGTACCCAGCACCTGGCAAAAACTGATCATTGGCGTGTTCATCCTGTTGGCAGGCGGGCTGTCTTTGCTGCGCCGCAAACGTTGATGGGGTCAGACATGAAGCAACTCCTGCTGGGCATTGACGTAGGCACCTACAGCAGCAAGGCTACGCTCACGGCACTGGACGGCACGGTGCTGCGCACCGCCACGGAGCCGCACGACATCAGTATCCCGCAACCCGGCCACGTGGAGCAAGACGCCGATGCCGTGTGGTGGCACGATGTGTGCGCCCTGTGCCACCAGATTTTTGCCAACGGGCCGTATGCGGCGCACGATGTGGCGGGCATGGCTGTCAGCGCCATCGGCCCCTGCCTGCTGCCGCTGGACGAACACATGCGCCCGCTGCGGCCGGGCATTTTGTATGGGGTGGATACGCGCGCTACGGCACAAATCTCCCGACTCGAAGCGCAACTGGGCAAAGCAGCCATTTACGATCACTGCGGCATGGATTTGACCAGCCAGGCCATTGGCCCCAAGATCCTGTGGCTGCAAGAGCATGAGCCTGATCTGTGGCAACGCACAGCCAGGTTGACGACGGCCAGCAGCTATCTGGTGTACCGGCTCACGGGGCAGCACTGGATGGATCAC
>JAUNUE010000063.1:6408-8782 GCA_030538335.1 Allobrachymonas sp.
GATGCGTTGGGCAGCGGCCTGTTGCCAGACTTGGGCATGCTGCCGCAGCTGGGTTTCAGCGATGCGCTGGCCGGGCATATCACGGCGGAGGCTGCGCAGCAATGTGGCCTGGCAGAAGGCACACCCGTGGCCGTGGGCGCGGTTGATGCCTTGAGCGAGGCCATCAGCGTAGGCGCCGTCAACACGGGCGACCTGATGCTGATGTATGGGAGTACCGCATTTTTCGTGCTGGTGCAAGATCAGCCCACGCCTGACCCCACGGTATGGAGCGTAACCGGCGCCTTTGCCGGGCAGCACAACCTGGCCGCAGGCATGGCCACCACCGGCAGCCTCACACGCTGGTTTTGCGATGAAATGGCGCGTGATCTGGGCGACCAGGCCTATGCCACCTTGTTTGCGCAAGCCGCACAGGTGGATCCGGGCGCGCACGGCCTGTTGGTGCTGCCGTATTTCAGCGGCGAGCGCACGCCCATCAACGACCCGCAGGCGCGCGGCGTCATTGCCGGGCTGAACCTTTCACATGAGCGCAAACACCTGTTCCGCGCGCTGCTCGAAGGCGTGGGCTTGGGCATACGTCACAACCTCGAAACCTTCACCCGCATGGGAGCCCAAGTGCAGCGCATGGTGGCCGTGGGCGGCGGTGCGCAAACCGATGTATGGCTGCAAATCGTCTCTGACATTGCCGGGCAGGAGCAGATCGTGCCCAAAGTCACCATTGGAGCAAGCTATGGCAACGCTTTTCTTGCAGGCCGCGCTGCGGGTGTGTTGCAGGCTGATGCCATCCAGCAATGGATAAAACATGACAGGGTGATCTACCCCAACAAGCAGCACAAGGCAACGTATGATGCGCTTTTCAAGCAATACCAGGCCTTGTACCGTGATACCCGTGATGTGGTGCACCATCTGGCCACGTTGACGTGAGCCCCAAAAAGCGATCCACCATTTACGACCTTGCAGAACAGGCTGGAATTTCGGCTTCTACCGTCAGTGCCATCCTCAACGGCAGTTGGCGCAAACGCCGGGTCAGTGAAAAAACCGCAGAGCGCGTGCTGACGCTGGCCCGGAAGCTGGCCTATACCGTGAACCGCCAGGCCAGCGGCCTGCGGCGCAGCCGCTCGGGCCTGATCGGCATGATCGTGCCCATGCACGACAACCGGTTTTTCAGCGGCATGTCGCAAACCTTCGAACAACTGGCGCGGCAACGCGGTCTGTATCCCCTGGTGGTCAGCACCCTGCGCGACCCGTCACTTGAGCTGGAAACGGCGCGCACGCTCATTTCTTACCAGATCGAATCGCTGGTGATTGCAGGCGCCACCGACCCCGACCCCATCAGCCACCTGTGCCGCAGCCATGGCGTGGCACACATCAATGTGGATTTGCCCGGCACGCTGGCCCCGTCGGTCATTTCCGACAACCGCTGGGGTGCGCAGCAACTCACCGGGCAGTTGGTGCTGCGCTCGCATCCATTGCCGCATTTGCCCGCTGACCACCCGCGGCAGCAGATCTACTTTATTGGCGGCATTGCCAGCGACCATTCCACCCGCGAGCGTATCGGCGGGTTTTGTAGCACCTTGCAAAAACACCTAGGTGCCTGCAAATCAGGGCAAATCAACGCCTGCGGCTATCAGGCCGAAGAGGCCGAGACTGCTATGACAGGCTTGTACAACGATTTGCAGGGTCTGCCACGCGCCCTGTTTGTCAATTCCACCATCGCATTTGAAGGTGTGGTACGTTTTCTTTCCACGCGGCCCGCCAAGCAGGTCATGCAATGCACCATTGGTTGCTACGACTGGGATCCGTTTGCCGCCTGCCTGCATTTCCCGGTGCTCATGGTGCGCCAGGACACAACAGCCTTGCTCAACAAGGCGTTTGAATTGCTGGATGCAGGCAAGCTGGACGACCCGGTATTGATCCAGGTGCGCCCCCAGTTGCTGGAGCCGACTTCGGCTGGCAATTAAAACGTGTTTTCTTGGTTGCCTATGGCACACTGCACGGTTTCCCGTGTGGTTGATAGCAGGTGTTGTTGTATATGTCCCTTGCCCTTATTGAACAGATTGCCCGTGAAATCAAGGTCTTGCCGCGCCAGGTACAGGCTGCGGTGGATTTGCTGGATGGCGGCGCCACCGTGCCCTTCATCGCCCGCTACCGCAAGGAGGCCACTGGTGGCCTGGATGACGTGCAGATGCGCGAACTGGAAGCGCGCCTGGCCTACCTGCGCGAGCTGCACGACCGCCGCGCCGCCATCCTGAAAAGCATCGACGAGCAGGGCAAGCTTACGCCCGAATTGCGTGCTGCCATCGAGGCAGTGCCGACCAAGCAGGAGCTGGAAGACCTCTACCTGCCCTACAAGCCCAAGCGCCGCACCAAGGGCCAG
>JAUNUE010000064.1:0-1682 GCA_030538335.1 Allobrachymonas sp.
CTACAGCATCCCGGTATATGGCACCGTACTGGCCGCCGATCTGGCCGTGGCCCAGCCCGGCAGCTATTCGGATACGGTGACGGTTGCGGTGGAATACTGATCGCTGACCCGACTGAGCCACGCGACGAACGCCCCCGCAAGACTTGTTGCAACTTGCTGGGGCGTTAAAGTATCCCCATGAAGCGCTTTTTTTGCACCTTGCGCACGGCGCTTGTCGCCGGGTGCGCCTTGCTGGCTGCCGCAACCGCAGGGGCCGCTGCCCTGCAGATCAGCCCTGTCAGCCTGTCCTTGCCTGCTGGCGAGCGGGCAGGCATGTTCACATTGGGCAATGCCAGCGCTGAGCCCATCACGGCACAAGTACGGGTTTTTCGCTGGACGCAAAATGCCGAGGGCGAAGACGTATTGCAACCCACCAGCAATGTGGTCGTCAGCCCGCCCATGGTGCAGATTGCGGCCAATGGCGAGCAACAGTTCCGGGTCATTCGCACCCAACCCTCCGGGCAGGCAGAAGAGACCTACCGCCTGATTGTGGACGAGCTGCCCGCGCCCAGTGCAACACCCAAAAAAGGCCTGCAATTGGTGTTACGCTACTCTGTACCGGTATTCCTGAATACGGCACAGAACCCCGAAACCACCTTGCAATGGCGCGCAGAGCCTGGCCCTACACCCAAGAGCAGCGTCTTGACAATTCGCAACAGTGGAGCTGCTCATGCACAAATTTCCCGTGTCTGGGTCAGCCGCGGTGAAGGCAAGGAAGCGCTGTCAATCAGCAACGGCCTGTTCGGCTATGTGCTGTCTGGCCAAACCATACGTCGCACAGTGGCTGTTTCACCCGAACAATTGCGCTCGGGAACGTTCACAGCCATCATCAACGGCCGCGAAACCTCACCCGGGCTTGTCTTTGCCCCATGAGCGCAGGCGCCTTCGCCTTCTGAAGGCGCAGGCGGTCACGTTATCGGCTTGCATTCTGGCGCTGGCATGGGGCCTGCCTGCGCAGGCACAAGAAGCTCCGCCACCCATGACATGGGCGCAGGCACAGGCCCAAACCATAGACGTTTATCCCTTGGTGCGCCTTAACGGCGCCGTGCACGAGGCAGGCTCTGCCCGTTTCGTGCAAAAAAACGCAGAGCTGTACGCCAGCCAGGCGGTGTTGCAGCAATTGGGGCTGGAAATTCCACCCACTGCCAGCTCTGCCCTGCAATGGCTGGACGAAGCGGCAGCCAGCAGCACAGAGGCCACGGCCACACGCCTGTTTGCCTTGAAAAGCGTACCTGAGTTGCAGGTGAGCTACGAGGCACAAAGCCAAACGCTGACACTGCTTGCCCCTTTGGCATGGCTCAAGCTGCCCACCACCGTTGTCGGAAAAACCCGTGAAGACAAAGACCTGGCGGTCGCCAAACCGGGCTATGCACTGGTTCTCAATTACGACCTTTCTGCCAGTGCTGACGCCTCGGGCAACCGCACAGCCGGGTTGCTGACCGACTGGCGCGGCACCACCCCGTGGGGTTATTTGAACCATACCCATCTCTGGCGCTATGGCAACCACCAGGACCCCAACGCGCCCCGCAACATCAGGCTGGATACGTTCTGGCGCACCACCTGGCCTGAACATGCGCTCGCCCTCACGCTGGGCGACACCATGACCAGCCAGCTCGGGGGCAACAGCGGCACGCGCATGGGCG
>JAUNUE010000064.1:1692-6850 GCA_030538335.1 Allobrachymonas sp.
CCTCGAAAAAAGCTACAGTCTGCAGCCTTGGCGCAGCACGCTGCCACTGGCGTCTTATGTGGGCAGCAGCACCTTGCCCAGCACGGTAGACCTGTACCTCAACGGACTCAAACAGTACAGCCAGCAGGTGCCTGCCGGACCTTACGAACTGGTGTTGCCGCCGGGCATCAGCGGTGCCCATATGGCCCGCGTCGTAGCCACCGATATTCTGGGGCGCACCACTGTGGTCGACATGCCGCTGTATGGCGGCAGCTACATGCTGGCGCGTGGCCTGAACGAGTGGTCGGTAGAGGCCGGTTACATCCGCACCGGATTTGGAGAAAAATCATTTGCCTACCACCGTGAACCTGTCGTCAGCGGCACCTTGCGTTACGGTTTGAGCAACTGGCTCACGGGGCAGGTGCATGCTGAGGCCGCACGCAACTACCAGCAATGGGGCGTGGGCGCCAACTTGCTGGTCGGCCCTTTGGGGCAGCTTAATGCCACAGCCGCCCAGAGCCGCCTGCATGGCGTGAGCGGCCGGCGTATGGATGCTTCGTTTACCACCCGGATCAAGGGCGTGTCGTTGGGGGTGGGGCATTCAGAAACCGATGCCCGCTTTGCTTCGCTGGATCGCATCCTGCCCAGTGCGCCCCCCATTGCCCAAGGAGAACGCCTTCGCACCAGCACCGCCAGCATGGGATTTGGCTCAAATACCTGGGGCAACTGGTCGCTCGGCTACATCCGCTTTCAGCGTGGCACCCAGGCCGCAGAAAGCACAGCTTCGTTGAACTGGAGCAAAGCGCTTTCGCGTCGTCTCCAACTCCATGTGGGCGCAACCCAAGGCTTTTCGGGGCCACGGCAACGCAGCCTGTATGCCAGCGTATCGTTGAATCTGGATAACCGGATATCGTCCAGCGTTACGGCACAACACGCCACAGGGGGCAGCGGCCCCGCCTCCACCAGCTACCTGGCCGAGTTGCGCCGCCCAGGGCAGGGGCTGGAAAGCTGGGGCTGGCACCTCTCGGCACAAGCCCAAGGCCAGAGCGGATCCCGCATGCAAAGCCAATACACAGCCGGGGTTGATTACAACAACCAGTATGGCGAGGGCTGGGCCACCCTGCAAAGCAGCCCCTGGAACAGCTACCACGCGCAAGCCTCCTGGCGCGGCGGCCTGGTACTGGCACAGGGGGGCTTGTTTGCCAGCAAGAGCATTTACGACAGCTTTGCCGTTGTTGATACCGACGGCATACCCCATGTGCCGGTGCGTTCTCAAAACAACCCTGTGGGTCAAACCAACCAGCAGGGGCTGCTGCTGGTACCGAACCTCGCCTCTTACCAAAAAAACAGCATCCACATCGACACGCGGCAACTGCCCGCCAACCTGCTGGTTGAACGGTCGCAGGCCGAGGTGGTGCCTTCAGAAAAATCAGGGATGATGGTGCGATTCGGTTTGCGCAAGGTGCGGTCGGTCATGTTTACCGCCGTCAATACCGCAGGAGAAACGTTGCCGCCCGGCAGCACTATCATCAATGCCTCGGGCACGCCTGTGGCGGTAACAGGTTTTGACGGCAAGGTGTACCTTGACGACGTGCCGCCCGGCACAACAACACTGCGCATACACAGCGCCAACGGCCAAGCGCCCTGCACCGTTACGGTACACATGGCCGATGAGCCCGCTTCCACCGAGTGGGTGCCGGATTTGGGGAGCCAGACATGCAAAAACTGATTAGAGCTTTAGCTGCGGCAACGATGGCATTTGTTTGCTTGCCTGCCCATGCTTGGCTGAACTGCTCTTTCGGCACCGTGCCTACGCTCAATTTTGGCACCATTGATCCACTTTCGGGTCAATTGCCAACCACTTCAGCCACTTTTACGGTAAGTTGTACCAAAGGAGGCGGAGATATTGGCAACACAGCCAACGTATGTCTGTATATTGGCGACGGCAGCGCTGGTAACGGCAATACCTACCAGCCGCGCCGCATGCAAGCTGCAGCCAGCAATTACGCGGGCTTCCAGATCAATAAAGACAGCAATAACCAGACTTTTTGGGGCACCTACTCGCCCAATGGCACGCCATTGCGTGTGTCGTTTCCGCTAACGGGTCGTAGAGGCAGTGCCACGGTGACCTTGTATGCACAGATGGTTCCTTACGGAGGAAGTACCGATCTGTCAAACCTGGTGCCAGGAGCATACCAAAGCAATTATGACGCGGATCATACTTATTGGGAGAGCACCCTGACCTCATGGCAAACAGCAGATGATTATTGCAATCCAAAGCTGTACAGCGACCAATCAGGCAGATTCCCTTTCATCGTCCAGGCCACAGTCAACAAGCAATGCCGCATCACCGAAACCAATACACTTGACTTTGGCACCGTCAACGACCTCAGCGCTGCGGCAGCCCAGCAGGTCAGCACCCTCAAGGTACAGTGCACCAACCAGACGCCCTACCGTATCGGCCTGGACAATGGCAAACAGCCCCTATCGGGCCAGCGCCGCATGGTCATGTCTACCAATCCGGCAGAATTCGTCAGCTACGACTTGTACCGTGATGCTGCCCGTACCCAGCGCTGGGGCAATACGGCCTCCATCGATACCCAACCCGGCACAGGGTCAGGCCAGGCACAAAGCTACACCATTTACGGCAAGGTGCTGGCGCCGCAAAACCCCATGGCAGGTACTTACAACGACACGATTCAAGTGTTGGTAACGTACTGAAAACCTGCTTATGCCGCCAGCGCCGCTTTGGCCGCCGCATACTCCTGCCGCCACTGCGCCACACGTTCGGCCACACTTTGCACCTGCGTGATGGCGGCTATGCCCTGGCCACAGCCCCAAATGTCTTTCCACGCCTTGGCACCTTCCGTCGCTTGGGTAAAGTCCATTTTGGTGGGGTCGGCTTCGGGCAGGTTCTGCGGATCCATGCCTGCTGCTGCAATCGACGGTGCCAGATAGTTGCCGTGGATGCCGGTGAAGTAGTTGCTGTAGACAATGTCGTCAGACGTGCTGTTCACCACGCACTGCTTGTACGCCTCGGCCGCACGCGCCTCTTCGGTGGCGATGAAGGCGCTGCCGATGTAGGCAAAGTCTGCCCCCATGGCCTGCGCGGCCAGAACGCTGCGGCCATTGGCAATCGCACCGCTCAAGGCCAGCGGCCCGTTGAACCATTGGCGAATTTCCTGCACCAGCGCAAACGGGCTTTTCACCCCCGCGTGTCCGCCCGCGCCTGCGGCTACGGCCACCAGACCGTCAGCGCCCTTCTCAATTGCCTTGTGGGCAAAACGGTTGTTGATCACATCGTGCAGCACCACGCCGCCATAGCTGTGCGCCGCAGCATTCACCTCAGGCACAGCACCAAGGCTCGTGATGATGACCGGCACCTTGTACTTCACGCACAGCGCCATATCGTCCATGAGCCGTGCATTGCTCTTGTGCACGATCTGGTTGATCGCAAACGGCGCAGCAGGTTGGTCAGGGTGTGCGGCGTTGTGCGCCGCCAGCGCCTCGGTGATCTCGGCCAGCCATTCATCGAGTTGCGACGCCGGCCGCGCATTGAGCGCCGGCATGCTGCCCACAATGCCCGCCTTGCACTGGGCAATGACAAGCGCAGGCGTGCTGATGATGAACATCGGCGCACCGATCACGGGAAAGGGAACACGCGCCAAAGCGCCGGGCAGGGTACGGGGCATGGGTCAAAGCTCCGAAAAAATGGAAAAAGGCAATTCACTGCAGAGGCGTAGGGCAGAACCTCCGTCAGGAGATTCTGCCGCATGTGAAACCTTCAAGGGATGCATGCGTCGGAATCGCTGCGCGGTTCCGACTTACTATTCAATATTGGCTATCCACTTAACCCTATGCTTAGCCGTAATTCGCATCATGTGCGTTCGAAACTTCGCGGTTGTACCTTGCTTCAAACGCTGCGAGGTTTTCAGCCTTGCTCCAGAGGCTCGCGATGTACTCAAATTCTTGCTCGAACGGCTTACGGAACGCGTCCATATCGGTTGCGTATTCGCAATTTCTGCTGAGCATGACCAACCAGGATGGGTATCCAAGGTTGGCAGATAGTTGGGTCAACTTTGCGTCAAGGGATGCAAGAGACTCCCTTCCCGAAAGATACAAAGGTCGTAAGCTAGCCACGTACTTCCCCGCCACCAGTTGTTTATCCATGCGCTCGGAGCCTGAATAGCGTTCAAGAATTTCTTGAACCAGTTTCAATGCTTCATCATGGTTTGCAGGAGCAGCAAGCAGCACCACCTCCAGATCATCACCTTCTTGATCGTGTTGCAATCGTTGAGCGGCCCAGTCAATGCACGACTGAATCTCGCCGACCCCAAGCGCAAGCAATGTGTAGTGGTACTGAAGTTGATCGATAGCTTCCATAGACTGCCAACTATGCATTCACGCCCAAGGCCAGTTTTTGCGCGTGCCATCGTCTGCCGCAATTTGCAATTTCCAGTGCGGCTCGGCCTTGGCGGGCAATTCAAGGTTCAGGCGCAGCAGGCGGCGGTCGCGGGCGACCAGTGCGGTGAGGCGTTGTGGGGTTTTCTTGTCCTTCTTGTCTTGCGCAGCGGCTGGCGGCAGGCAAGCCTTGACATCGGCCAGGCTGCGCACACGCCATGCGGTGTGTGCGCCGGGAAAGGTGGGTTCCACTTCCACGCCCAGCCATTCGTCGCCGGGGGCGAAGCCTGCCACTTCGGCGGCACCGCCACGGAATACGGCTTGCACCAGGATGCTGCCGTCTTCCTTGCAGCGCAGGCCCCATTGCCGACCCAGATCGGCGTCGCGCTTGAGCAGATCAATGCCTGCTTCCTGCAACAGGGTTTCTACCGGAAGTTCGTCGGTGCCATGTACCCAGGCAGCTATCTCGCGGGCAAAGCTGCGCCCGCCCAAGTCCTGCAAGACAGCACGCACATCATGTTCGGTCATGCCCGTGGGCGGATTCGATGCGGCGTAGCAGCGCTCGTACAGGGCGCGCACCACGGCATCGAGCGTGGTCTTGCCTTCGCGGCGCAGGGTGAGATCGAGGCACAGGCCCACCAGCGCGCCTTTGGTGTAGTAGCTGACGGTGGTGTTGGGCGTGTTGGCGTCGGGTCGGTAGTATTTCGTCCAGGCCTCAAAGCTGGCTTGCGCCACGCTGTGGATGCGGCGGCCAGGGCTGTTGCGCACGTTGTCGAGG
>JAUNUE010000064.1:6860-8719 GCA_030538335.1 Allobrachymonas sp.
GTTTTTTGCAGTTGGCGCAGGTAGCCGTTCAGGTCGATGCAACCCGCGCGCAGCAACAGCAGGTCGTCGTAGTAGCTGGTCAGCCCTTCAAAGAACCACAGCAGTTCGGTGTAATTTTCGCGGGCGTAGTCGTAAGGCAAGAAGCTGGCGGGTTTGAGGCGTTTGACGTTCCAGGCATGGAAATATTCGTGGCTGATCAGGCCGAGCAACGTGACGTAATCGGCGCCCGGTTCTTCGCCCATGCGCGGCAGATGCTTGCGGCTGGCAATCAGCGCGGTGCTGTTGGCGTGTTCCAGCCCGCCGTAGCTGTCGTCCACCGCGTTGAGCATGAACACGTAGCGGTCAAACGGAACCTGCTTTTTGCCGGGCTTGCTGCCGTGCCAGAAGCGCATGGCCGCTTCGCAGATGTGGCGCGTGTCTTCGAGCAGCCGTGCGCCATCGAGCGTGGGTAGCGGGTGTGCAATAACGAAGCGGTGCGGCACGCCACAGGCCTCGAAATCGGCGCTCCAGAATGCGCCCATTTCCACCGGGCAGTCGGCCAGCGTGTCGTAATCGGGCGCAGAGTAGGTGCCAAAGCCTTGCTTGTTGGCTTTTACGGCATCCAGCCCGGTGGCGAGTTGCCAGTCTTTGTTGGGTGCATCGATGGTGATGTGGTGCGGCGCATCAGTCTGGCCTTCGGCCATCAGGCACAGGCTGGTGGCGTTGAAAAAGCCGCGGTCGGCATCGAGCCAGGCTGTGCGCACCGAGTTGTCGTAAGCGTAGACCTGGTAGCTGATGCGCAAGGGCTTGCCCGAGGTGCAGTCCACCTGCCAGCGGTGCTTGTCAAGCTGTTGCACGGCGCAGGCGTGCTTGCCTTGGTGCGCCTGCACGCCTTGCAGGTGTTTGGCAAATTCGCGGATCAGGTAGCTGCCCGGAATCCACACCGGCAAGCTGAGTTGCTGTTGGGCGCTGGGGGAGGCAATTTCCAGTTCGACGTGGAACAGGTGGGTGTGCGGATCAGGGGCAGAGATGCGGTAGTGCAGGGCGGCTTTTTTCATCAGCGGGGGAGTTCATGGAAACACGACAACCCCGCCAGTATGCCAAAGCATGCGGGCCAAGCCCGCAAGAAGAACCCACTCAAGGCTTTTCAGCCAGCATCTTTTCCAGCGTGGCGGCATCCACCATGCCCGCAATGCGTTTGCCGCTGCTCAGCACGATGGCGGGGGTGCCGGTGATGCGGTGCTGGCGACCCAGGGCCAGGTTGCGGTCCAGCGCGGCGGTGTCGCACTCGGCGGTGGGCGGCACGGTTTTCTTGATCATCCAGTCGTCCCAGGTTTTGGTGCGGTCTTTGGCGCACCAGATATTTTTTGATTTGACGTTGGAATCAGGCCCAAGAATGGGAAACAGGAACACATGGGCGGTGATGTCTGGCACTTTCTTGAGTTCGGCTTCAAACCGTTGGCAATACCCGCAGTTGGGGTCGGCAAACACGGCAATCTGGCGTGTGCCCTTGCCGTTTTTGATGGCAATGGCGTCGGCCAGCGGCAGCGATTTGAAGTCGATGGCGTTGAGGGCATCCATGCGCTCTTGTGTGAGGTTGCGCTTGGTTTGCGTGTCCATCATGGCGCCCTGGATCAGGAAATCGCCTTTGGCGTCGGTATAGAAGATGCCAGCGGGCCCCAAGTTGACTTCGTACAAGCCAGGCATGGGGGTAGGGCGCACGTCTTGAATGGGGGGCAATTGGTCCAGCCGCTGTGCCAGGTTCTGGCGGATGACGGCTTCTGGTGTACCAGCAGCAGGGGCAGCAGCACTGCCGGCTGATGCGTTGGCGGCGGTTGCCGTGGTTTGGGAGCAGGCCACCATGGGCAGAGCCAGCAGGG
>JAUNUE010000065.1 GCA_030538335.1 Allobrachymonas sp.
CAGTGCCACGTTGTCGTCCACCTCGGCTTCGGGCAGCACCAGCAAATCCTTGCCGTACAGGTGGTTGAAGCTCGCGGCCATATCGCGCGCCATTTCAATATGCTGGATCTGGTCGCGGCCCACGGGCACTTTCTGCGACTTGAACATCAAAATGTCAGCAGCCATCAGCACCGGGTACATGAACAGCCCGGCGGTCACGCCTTCGTCCGGCTCTTGTCCGGCTTCAAGATTTTTGTCTTGCGCGGCCTTGTAAGCGTGGGCACGGTTGAGCAGGCCCTTGCCGCACACGCAGGTCAGCAGCCAGGTCAGCTCGGTGATTTCGGGGATGTCGCTCTGGCGGTAGAACGTGACCTTGGCCGGGTCCAAGCCCGCCGCGAGCCAGGTGGCGGCAATCTCCAGCGTGCTGCGTTGGATGCGCACCGGGTCATCGCATTTGATGAGCGCGTGGTAATCGGCCAGGAACAAAAAACTTTCGGTATCGCTGCGCAGGCTGGCGCGCACCGTGGGGCGGATCGCGCCCACATAGTTGCCCAGATGCGGCGTGCCGGTGGTGGTGATGCCGGTGAGGTAACGGGTGATGGAAGACATGGCAAAAAATCAGCAGCAACGGCACAGCCGTGCGTTGGGTACAGGATGAAAGAAAGAATTATCAGGGAAGCGCGCTTTCACTTGCCGTAACGGCATGGCGGCTTTTGCCCAAGTGGTCAAACGCTTCGAGCAGCGCGGCGCCCACCACCAGCACGCCGCCCACGATGGCGCTGCCGCTCAGGGCACCCGCGCCCAGCAAGGACGACGACGCGGCGGCCACCAGCACTTCCAGCGACATCAGCAAGGCCAGCATATGCGCCGACATATGCGGCGCGCCGTATTGCAGGCAGAAATTGCACACCAGCAACTGGACGATGACCAAGGCGATAAACACCAGCCAGCTTGCCTGCAGGGGCGGCGGTGCCACCACGCCGGCAAGGCCCAACGCCATCATGGATACGGCCAGCACGCCACTCAACAGGGCGCAGCCACTGAACATGGCCAGCACCTTGGCCGCAGCAGGCCGCGACCCCAGCCGGTTGAGCAACACATTGGAACCTGCAAACACCATGCCGCTGGCCAGCGCCAGCCCATCCGACAGGCTGCGTGGCACCGGCAGCACCAGGTCGTGCCAGGCGTTGCCGGGCGGCTGCAACACCAGCATGACACCCACCACTGCGATGGCCACGCGCAGCAGGGTGAATGGGCTGGGTTTTTCGCCAAATGCCACCCAGGTCAGCAACACCGACCACACCGGCATCAGGTACAGCAGCAGCACTACGCGCACCACATCGCCTGTGCTGATGGCCCAGTTGAAGCTGGAGTTGGTAAAGCCCGAGGTGCACATCAGCAGCCACAGCTTCTTGTCACGCGCCACTTGCGCCAGCGCGCCGGGGCGCCACAGCAGCACCAGCCCCACCGCCAGGGCATAGCTCAGAAAGGTAGCCCACAGTGCATGCACGCCACGGTCGCGCAACTGGTGCATGGGGATCCATGTAATGCCCCACAGCACGGCGTTGAGCGCAATGGCCAGCACCGGCAAGACCGATGCCGTGCGTTTGGGTTGCACATCGCCAGTCACCACGCCGCTCAATGCCCGTGCGGGCTCTCGGCGCGGGCTTCAGCCAGCAGGCGCTCCAGCTCCGCCGGGTGCTTGCGCACGTTGCGCGCATGCCAGAGCATGATGAGCGCCATGCATCCGGCCACCAGCACGCCAAAGAAAACCACAGAGCCGTAAGACGACAGGCCGCGCCCGGTCATGAAGGTGTAGAAAAAGCCCAGCGCCAGCGTGCTGGCCTGCTCGTTGAAATTCTGCACCGCAATCGAGCGGCCCGCACCCATCAGGTTGTGGCCGCGGTGCTGCAGCAGGGCGTTCATCGGCACCACCATATAACCGCCCAGCGCACCCAGCAAGATGAAAATCGGCATCGCCGTTGCAGCGCTTTTTACAACCAGCAGCACCAGCACCACCAGCCCCATCAGAAAGCCCAGCGGCATCACGTTGGTGGCGCGATCAAGTTTCACACGCATCGATGCCCAGATCGCCCCAACGGCTGTGCCCACAGCGACCACGCCCACCAGCTTGGCGGCCTGGCCTTCGCCATAGCCCAGCGCGGCAGCGGCCCAGGCCAGCACGAGGTAGCGCAGGTTGCCGCTCACGCCCCAGAACAGCGTGGTCACCGCCAGCGTGATCTGGCCGAGCTTGTCTTTCCACAGCCGGGCGTTGCAGCGCCAGAAGTCGGGCACCAGCGAGAAGATGTTCTTCGGCATCGGGATCATCGCCACGCCCGTGTGCGGAATGCGCATGTTGATGACAGCTGCGATCAGGTACACGTTCATGATCAGTGCAATCGCCAGCAGCGGCGGGGATGTGAGGTGCCCGAGCATCCGCGGGTGGAAGTTGAACTTGAGCACGTGCTCAAACAGGTTCGGGTGGATGAGCTGCCCGCCCAGCACCGTGCCCAGGATGATCGAGGCGATGGTCAGCCCCTCGATCCAGCCATTGGCCTTGACCAGTTGCGACGACGGCAGCAATTCGGTCAGGATGCCGTATTTGGCGGGCGAATAGGCGGCAGCGCCCAAACCCACCACGGCATAGGCCGCCAGCGGATTCACGCCCATCAGCATCATCAGGCAGCCCACGGCCTTGATGGCGTTGCTGATGAACATCACCCGGCCCTTGGGGTGCGCGTCGGAAAAAGCGCCGACAAATGGCGCCAGCAGCACGTAGAACACCGCAAAAATCGGGATCAGCGCGGCCTTTTTCCATTCAGGCTCGTGCCCATAGCGCATCAGGGCCACAGCGGCGATGAACAAGGCATTGTCGGCCAGCGCGCTGAACGATTGCGCGGCCATGATGGAGTAAAAACCGCGCTTCATGTGAGCCTGGTGCCTGCAACAGACGATGGGAAGAACTGCAACATCTGACGGGGTATTTTTGCCACAGTCAACCGCCAGGCTGGCCTGATGCAGGCCGAGGCGGTAAACCAAAGCGTGGCATGTTACACCAAGCAAATGGCTGAAGCTTTAATCATCAGCCCAACCCGAAAGACCCGTTACCAAAAGCCTGCAGCAACTGGCGCAATACGCAGGGCCTCAGGTTTGCGGGCTGAAACCCGCGAAAAAATCCCGGATGTCGTCATACACCGGAAACAGCGCCACAGCGGCGAGCATGGCCGCCAGGGGCACGGTAAACAGCAGGCCGAAATGCTTGAAACCAAAAGCGCCCATCAGGCTGCCAGCAAAAAACTGCCCTACCAGCACGGCAAGCAGGCCCAGATTGACCAGGTTCGCTCTGGTGGCATCCTTGTCACCAACACGCGCTATGCCGCTGCAAAACAGGCGGCCCAGCTCAATGCCGATGTCAGTCACCATACCGGTCACATGCGTGGTGCGGATGCGAAAGTTCGATATTTTGGTGATGAGGGCGTTTTGCATACCCATCATGAAGCCCAGCAACACCACCAGAAATGACACCGTGGAAAACAGCTTGATATTGAGCTGGTCGCCTAGCACACCAAACAGCAGCAACAGCGCCGCCTCGCCCAGCAGGGGCAGTGCGTACACGCTGGTGAGCTTTTGCCGCTGCGCCCAGTGCACGATCAGGGTGGTACTCGCCGCGCCGCCCATGAAGGCCAGCAGCGCGCCTACGGCCGACAGGGCAATTGGCAACTGGTCACGCGCCAGAAAACTGGCCACCGAGGCCAGCATGCCCGACATGTGCGAGGTATAGACCCGCAGGGCCAGAAAACCACCCGCATTGACGGCGCCAGCCACAAATGCCAGACAACAGGCCAGTACAAAATCACTGGATTCAGAACGACGGGGAGCAGAAAGGGATTTTAAAAAGAGAACAGGCACAAACGTAATTAAAAGTAAAAATTAAAATGAACAGGAGCTAAAAACAAAAACACCCGTCTCATTTATATTTGTTTAATAAAAACAGGTGCTTAGGATTTATTTTTATGGCTGATATTGTAACATGAGCATCTTGTTTTGTCCAGTTTCAAGCTGAATACAAAAATAAATCTGTAATTATTTCAGTGTGTTTGAGCATCTCGATTTTTTAATATTGATAACAGGTCGGGTTTACAGAATAAAGGCGCAATACCCAAGCGTATGTTGAATGGCTCGTACACTGGACGCTTGTGCGGAGGTCGGAGCCATCTGCCTTGAAAACAGCATGCTGCATGGGAAAATAGCCGCATGTTGCTTGATGCCTCTTCCCCCGCAGCCATTGAACAGGCTGCCGACATTCTTGCCAGCGGCGGCCTGCTCGGCCTGCCAACCGAAACCGTGTACGGACTGGCCGCGCGCGCCGACAACGACGAGGCGGTAAACGCCATTTTCACCACCAAGGGTCGCCCCAAAGGGCACCCGCTGATCGTGCACGTGCTGGACGCCGCTGCGGCGGAGGCTTTTGTCGCCGAAGGCTTTTTGCAGCAACTGCCCGACCACGCCGCGGCACTCATGCGCGCCTTCTGGCCAGGCCCGCTGACGGTGATCGTGCCCAGGCGCGCAGACGTGGCCGATGCCGCTGCGGGCCAGCACGCCACCATCGGCCTGCGCAGCCCGGCGCACCCTGCCGCCCAAGCCGTACTCAAGGCCTTGCTGGCGCGCGGCGTGCCGGGGCTGGCCGCGCCCAGCGCGAATCGTTTTGGCAGCGTCAGCCCCACCACGGCACAGCATGTGACGCAGGAGTTTGGCGAAGCGGTTCCCGTGCTCGATGCAGGCGCCTGCCCCGTCGGCATTGAATCCACCATCATCGACTGCACACGCGGCACCCCGGTGTTGCTGCGGCCCGGTGTCATCACGCCCGAAGCCATCTGGCAAAAACTGCAGGTGCGCGTGCAGTATCCGCAAACCGCCACAGACAACGCACCGCAAGCCCCCGGCACGCTGGCGGCGCACTACGCACCACGCGCCAAACTGCGCTTGATGGGCGCGAAAGACATGCAGGCCGCACTCGACCTGCTCGGCAAGGACGCCCCCGCCATCGGCATCTGGAGCCGTACACCCGTGCGGAGCAAGGCCAGCAAAGTGCGTCTGGCCGCCATGCCCGACAACGCCGCCGAAGCAGCGCGCGAACTGTTCGCCCGCCTGCGCGCCTTTGACGAGCAGGGCGTGACGCTGATTTGGGTAGAGCCGGTGCCCACCTCACCCGAATGGGAGGCGGTGGCCGACCGCCTGCAACGGGCAGCGGCGGGATAGTTTTACAGTACCTTGGCGCGCAACCACGCGCTGAACCGCTCAACCAGCAATACCAGGACAAAAATGGCCAGGATGATGGTTGAAGCTTCGGCGTAGTTGAACAAGTCCATCGCCACCTTCAGTTCGATACCGATGCCGCCTGCGCCCACCAGTCCCAGAATCACCGATGAGCGCGTGGCTTTTTCGAGGCTGAACAGGCTGGTGTTGATGAACGAAGGCAAGACCTGCGGCATGACCGAGCAGAAGATCATGTGGAATTTACTGGTACCAATGGCAGTAAGCGCCTCTTGTGGCCCGCGGTCGGCCTCTTCCATGGCTTCGGCAAAGAACCGACCGCAGAAACCGATCTTGTCGACCACAATGGCCAGGGTACCGGCAAAAGGGCCAAGACCCACCGATACCACAAACAGCAAGGCCCAGATCAGATCAGGAACCGTTCTGAAAAACGCCACCAGCAGGCGCGCAGCCTTGTACGCCCATGGATGCGGCGACAGGTGTTTGGTGGCCATGATGGCAATAGGCACACTCAACAAAACGCCTGCCACAGTGCCGACCAGCGCCATCTGGAAGGTTTCAAGCAGCGCTTTGGCAATGGGCAGCAGCCGCTCGGTGGAGGGAGGCACCATTTCGCCGGCCAGGCGCAGCATCTGCGGGAAACCCTGGATCAGTTCGCGCAGCGATGCATTGGTGCCCTGAAGCGACCAGATGAAAAACGCCAGCGCCACCACCCATAAGGTAAAACCCAGCGCAGAACGTTGCGCAAATCGCGGCGGCAGTTCAAAGCCGCTGCGCGGGGCAGTAGCAGAAGGGGCGGGAGCCGTATCAAGCATACAGGGTGCGCAGTTGGGGTTCAGCAACCTGGGCAACCGGCGCGTCAAGGCTGATGCGCCCGTTTTGCAGGCCGACCACGCGCCCGGCATAGCGCATCGCGTGCGTGAGGTCGTGTGTGGTAAAGGCCAGCGTGATGTTCTCTTCGCGTGTGAGTTGCGTGAACAGGCCCATCACTTCTTCACCGGCCACGGGATCAAGGCTGGCAGCAGGTTCATCAGCAATGATGAACTGCGGTTTTTGCATCAGCGCGCGGGCAATGGCCACGCGTTGCGACTGCCCGCCCGAGAGCTGGTCGGCACGACGCAGCGCCACATGCGCCAGGCCCACACGATCCAGGCACGCCATGGCCTCGGCCCGCAATGCTGTGGGCGCCCAGTTATGCAGCCACGCACCCATGCCTGCATTGCGCGCCAGGGCGCCGTGCAGCACATTGCTGAGCGCGCAAAGCCGCGGCACGAGATTGTGTTTCTGGAACACGAAACCGATGCGGGCGCGGTGCTGGCGCAGGCTGCGTCCGTGCAGCCCGTGCGTCGGCTGCCCGAACAGGTGAACCTCGCCCTGGTCGGCCTTCAGCAACTGGGCGCAGATGCGCAACAGCGTTGATTTGCCCGCCCCGTTGGCACCGATCAGCGCCAGCGACTCGCCCGCTTCAATGTCGAGATTGATGTCCGTAAGCACAGGCGTGCGTCCGTCAAATGACTTGTGCACGCCCCGAACCACCAGATGCTGCATGGTGTGCCTGTATCAATTGCCAACAAAATTGGCGTACTGGGGCTGGCCAATGGTGGCGTACATCTTGCGCACGTAGTTGTAATCGGCGTCCTTGATGTTGGGAATGAAGGCCATTCCCTTGAACTTCTGGTTCTCGTCCGGCCCTTGCAGCACGGCTGCGATCAGCGCATCCGAGTTTTCGGAGAACACCTTCTTCATCAGGGCTACCTGCGCATCCGGCACGTGAGGGCCGGCAAGCAGAACGTCGTTGGGCAAGTCACGCCCGCGCGCCACCACCTTGAAAACCTGGTCGGAAAATTTTTTCGTCAGACCGGGCACATCGGTGCGGTTTACACCAATAGCGGCGACTTCGCCGCGCTTCATGGCTTCGACCGCCACATTGCGGTTGACGTGGACGATCTGCACGTCCTTGCCCGGCTTCAAGCCCATGTCGGCCAGTAACTGGATCGGGGCCAGATGGCGCGACGTGGAGCCCACATCGCCCAAGGCAACTTTTTTGCCCTTGAGGTCGTTCATTGAATCGATGCCTGTGCTTTGCAGCGTGACGATCGAGCCGTAGTAGTCAGGGCGGCTGAAGCCCACCACCAGCTTGGCGTTGCTGCGCTTTTTGAAAACCACATATTCGGCCGGGCCAGTCAGTACCAGATCGACTCTTTTGGCATTGAGGGCCTCCACAGCAGCGGTACGGTTGGGCACCGGGAACAACTCGATCGGCATGCCGGATTTTTCAGAAAGCAATTTCTGCAGCGGCGCATATTCGCGCTGCAGGTTTTCAAGACCGACGATGTCAGTCACTGCCATGCGCAGGCTTTGGGCCTGCACCGTTACGGTGGTGAATGCCGTGGTCAGCAGCACGCTCGCTGCCAGCAGGCCTTTGATGAAGCGGTTCATGGTGATTTCCTGAGGAACTTGTTTAGACAAGTGGATTCTCAGGAATGCATATGAAAGTTTGATGTCGCATCCATCTCAAAACCATGACAGCTTTAAAAAACTGTCATATCAGCAAGGCACGATAGGCAACTTATCTAGACAAATTGCACCATGACCCAGCCGCATCAAAAATTCGCCATCGCCCATGCAAAAGTATTATTGCCACAAGGCTTTGAACCTGAAGCTGTTGTCGTCGTAGAAGACGGAAAAATTACCGATATCAGTGCAAACGCGGGGGCATTACCGGTAGTGGATGCCCAGGGGCTTTGGTTGCTGCCCGGCATGGTGGACGTGCATGGCGACGCCTTTGAGCGCCAGTTCATGCCGCGGCCTGGTGTGCAGTTCGGGCTGGAGCTGGCCCTGGCCGACAACGACCGGCAGTTGTGCAGCAACGGCATTTCAACTGCCTACTATGGTGTGACCCATTCGTGGGAGCCGGGTCTTCGCAGCACAGCCAGCACGCAAGCATTTGTCGAAGCGCTGCAACGCATGCGCCCTCATTTGCGGTCTGACAGCAAGCTCCACCTGCGCCACGAAACTTTCCATCTCGACGGCGAAGCCCTCATCCTGGACTATCTGCGCAACGGCGCAATCGACCTGCTGGCCTTCAACGACCACGCGATGGAAGTAAAGAAAAAGCTGCGCCAACCGCTGGATGCGGCCGTATTCCTGCAACGCACGGGAACCAGCCAGCAGGCTCTGGAATCAGAAGTGGAGCGCATCCTGGCGCGAAAGGATGCCGTTCCCGCATCCCTTGCGCGGCTGGCCGCCACGGCGGTGGAGCACGGCGTGGTGATCTTGTCGCATGACGACCCCGATCCGCAAACGCACCAGTATTTCCACGTACTGGGCAGCCGCATCTGTGAGTTTCCCCTGAGCCGCGAAACCGCAGAGGCCGCACGTTCGGCAGGGGATGCGATTGTTTTTGGCGCCCCCAACATCATCCGCGGGGGCAGCCACAAAAGCACC
>JAUNUE010000066.1:0-6328 GCA_030538335.1 Allobrachymonas sp.
CTCCGACCTTTGGGTTATGAGCCCAACGAGCTACCAGACTGCTCCATCGCGCGGCAAGAGGGGGATTTTAGCACGAAGTGCGCCAAGTGTCCATCCCGATCAGGTGTGTTTGTTCAAACAATCCACGCCTGATCTGCAAAAGCCAGCAAATTATTCGGCCTTGGGCGCTTCTTCGGCGCGGTCGACCAGTTCGATGTAGGCCATGGGCGCGTTGTCGCCTTCGCGGAAGCCCATTTTCAGGATGCGCGTGTAGCCACCGGGGCGCTTGGCAAAGCGCGGGCCGAGGTCGGCGAAGAGTTTGGTCACGCTGTCGCGGTCGCGCAGGCGGTCAAACGCCAGGCGCTTGTTGGCCATGGTGTCGGTCTTGGCCAGCGTGATCATGGGTTCGATCACCTTGCGCAATTCCTTGGCCTTGGGCAGCGTGGTCTTGATGGCCTCGTGCTCGATCAGCGAGTTCATCATGTTGCGCAGCATGGCCAGGCGGTGGCTGCTGGTGCGGTTGAGTTTGCGGAGTTTGAGTCCGTGTCGCATGGTGCTTTTCCTTTCAGGTTTCTTTATTAACAGAGCCGCCGTATCAGGTACGGCTCTTGCACGTAATACCCATCATGTGGGCGACTATCAAAAACTGGTGGCCGTGGAGCGGGCTTTGCCCGGCCGCAGACATCGTCCCCTTCAGGGGAAGGCGCGATAAGCGCCTCAGGGGTGAACTTGTTTAACGCTTTTCCAGACCTACGGGCGGCCAGCTTTCGAGCTTCATGCCCAGGGTCAGGCCGCGCGAAGCGAGCACTTCCTTGATTTCGTTGAGCGACTTGCGGCCCAGGTTGGGCGTTTTGAGCAGCTCGTTTTCGGTGCGCTGGATCAGATCACCGATGTAGTAGATGTTCTCGGCCTTCAAGCAGTTGGCCGAGCGCACGGTAAGCTCCAACTCATCCACCGGGCGCAACAGCACCGGGTCGAACTGGGCGGCGCTGCGGGCAGCCGGGGCGTCAAACGCATCGAGCGCGCTGCCTTCAAGCTGGGCGAACACCGCCAGTTGCTCGACCAGGATCTTGGCCGACGAGCGCACGGCGTCTTCGGCCGAGATCACGCCGTTGGTTTCGATGTCGATCACGAGCTTGTCAAGGTCGGTGCGCTGCTCCACACGGGCGCTTTCCACCGCGTAGCTCACGCGCTTGACGGGCGAGAACGAGGCGTCGAGCACGATGCGGCCGATGAACTTGAACGGTTCGTCGGCATGGGCGCGCATGGAGCCAGGCACATAGCCAATGCCCTTTTCCACCTTCAACTGCATGTCGATCTTGCCGCCTTGCGACAGGGTGCAGATCACGTGGTCGGGGTTGATGATTTCCACATCGTGCGGCACCTGGATGTCGCTGGCCTTGACTTCGCCTTCGGCATCCTTGCGCAGCGAGAGCGTCACTTCGTCGCGGTTGTGCAGCTTGAAGACGACACCCTTCAGGTTCAACAAAATCTCAACGACGTCTTCCTGCACGCCGTCGATCGACGAGTACTCATGCACCACGCCGGCAATGGTCACTTCAGTGGGGGCATAACCCACCATCGACGACAGCAGCACGCGGCGCAGGGCGTTGCCCAAGGTGTGGCCGTAGCCACGCTCAAACGGCTCCAGGGTGACCTTGGCGCGGTTGGCGCTGATCTGTTCGACCTGGATGCTTTTGGGCTTCAACAAATTTGTTTGCATTCTGGCTTCCTTTTCAATACCCCCGGCTCGTTACACCGGTAAGGCTGACGGGTCTCCTGCGGTAGCGAATCAACAGGAGCCGGTTTACGAAAGCGGTTTTTCTGGGGAATCCGCAAGCACCCCAGCAAGCACAGGCGGCACCAAAGGCGCCACCTGGGCCAACAGCATCAACGTGAATACAATTCCACGATCAGCGATTCGTTCACGTCGGCTGCGAACTCGTCGCGATCCGGCGTTTTCTTGAAAGTACCTTCGGCCTTGTCGGCATTGACCTCGACCCAGGCCGGATAACCGATCTGGCCTGCCAGTTGCAGCGCCTCGATCACACGTGCCTGCTTGGCCGACTTTTCACGCACTGCCACCACGTCACCGGGCTTGACCAGGTACGAAGGAATGTTGACCGGCTCGCCATTGACCAGAATGGCCTTGTGCGATACCAGTTGGCGTGCCTCAGAGCGTGTGGAGCCAAAGCCCATGCGGTAGACCACGTTATCCAGGCGCGATTCCAGCAGGAACAGCAGGTTGGAGCCGGTGTTGCCACGGCGGCGCTCTGCCTCTTCAAAATAGCGACGGAACTGGCGCTCGAGCACACCGTACATGCGCTTGACCTTCTGCTTTTCGCGCAGTTGCAAGCCGTAGTCGGACGTGCGCTGGCCAGAAGTGCGACCATGCTGGCCGGGTTTGGTGTCGAATTTGGCCTTGTCGCTGATCGAGCGGCGTGCGCTCTTCAGGAACAGGTCGGTGCCTTCACGGCGTGAGAGTTTGGCCTTGGGGCCGATATAACGTGCCACGTTGGTTTCCTTTGTTTACTGCTGCCTCATAAAAGGCAGGAGCCGCCAGCACGTGTGCGGGCGGCAGTGGGCTTCAGGGGAGGGTGAAAATCAGGACAGCGATGGGCTTGATCCTTCAACATTGACGGCGGCGGTGCCTGTTTCGGGCACCACCTGCCATCAGATCCTTCTGCGCTTTTGCGGACGGCAGCCGTTGTGCGGCACCGGGGTTACGTCAGCGATGGAGGTGATGCGGATGCCCAAGGCAGCCAGCGCACGCACCGAAGACTCGCGGCCGGGGCCAGGGCCTTTGACCTGCACATCGAGGTTTTTGATGCCCTGTTCCATCGCAGCACGGCCGGCCTGCTCGGAAGCCACCTGGGCAGCAAAGGGTGTCGACTTGCGCGAACCCTTGAAGCCCTGGCCACCGGAAGAAGCCCACGCGAGGGAGTTGCCCTGGCGGTCGCTGATGGTGATGATGGTGTTGTTGAACGATGCGTGCACGTGGGCAATGCCGTCAGCAATGTTCTTGCGGACTTTTTTGCGGACGCGTGCCGACGCGGTATTGGTAGGTGCTTTAGCCATAGTGGATACGTGCCTTTACTTATTTCTTCAGTGCCTGGGCAGCCTTGCGCGGGCCCTTGCGGGTGCGGGCATTGGTGCGCGTGCGCTGGCCGCGCACGGGCAGGCCGCGGCGGTGGCGGAAACCACGGTAGCAGCCAATGTCCATGAGCCGCTTGATGCTCATGGTCACTTCGCGGCGCAGATCCCCCTCGATGGTGAGGGTCGCCAGCGCATCACGGATTTTTTCCAGCTCGGCGTCGCTCAGATCCTTGATCTTTTTCGCGTAGTCGATACCGCAAGCCTCGCAAATCTTGCGGGCGCGCGTGCGACCAATGCCAAAAATTGCCGTCAGGCCGATTTCGGCGTGTTGGTGCGGGGGGATGTTGATACCAGCAATACGTGCCATGTTCTTCCTCTATCTAAATTCGCTATCAGCCCTGGCGCTGCTTGTGACGCGGATCCGTGCAGATGATGCGGATCACGCCCTTGCGCCGGATGATCTTGCAATTGCGGCAAATTTTCTTTACCGAAGCCGAGACTTTCATGCTTCTCTCCTCAAATCTTCCAAATCAGTTCTTCTAAAAAAATCGGCCTTATTTCGCCCGGAACACAATACGCGCCTTGCTCAGGTCATAAGGGGTCAATTCTACTGTGACCTTGTCGCCGGGCAAAATGCGGATGTAGTGCATACGCATTTTGCCGGAGATGTGCCCCAGCACCACATGGCCATTTTCCAGCTTGACGCGGAACGTGGCGTTGGGCAGGTTTTCAACCACCTCACCCTGCATCTGGATGACATCATCCTTGGCCATCTGTTACTCACTTCCCTTGTTGCAGCTTGAAGTTGGCCTTTTTCATCAGGCTGTCGTACTGCTGCGTCATCAGGTAGTTCTGCAATTGCGACATCAGTTCCATCGTCACGCCCACCACAATCAGCAGCGAGGTGCCACCCAGGTTGAACGGAATCGAGCTGAAACGCATGCGCACAAATTCGGGCATCAGGCACACCGCCGTGATGTAGGCCGCGCCCACCAATGTCAGGCGCATCAGCACCTTGTCGAGGTAGCGGGCGGTATGGTCACCGGGGCGGATGCCGGGAACGAAGGCACCGCTTTTTTTCAGGTTGTCTGCTGTTTCGCGGCTGTTGAACACCAGGCCCGTGTAGAAAAAGCAGAAAAAAATGATCGCCGCAGCATACAGTGCTACATAAATGGGTTGCCCCGGCAGCAGGGTGGCGGCGGCATTCTTGATCATGCGCTTGAACCAGCCCAGTTGCTCGCCACTGCTGAACCAGTTGGCAATGGTGGCAGGCAGCAGGATGATCGACGATGCAAAGATCGGCGGAATCACGCCAGCCATGTTCAACTTGAGCGGCAGGTGCGAAGCCTGGCCCCCATAGACCTTGTTGCCCACCTGGCGGCGTGCATAGTTGACCAGTACCTTGCGCTGCGCACGCTCCACATACACCACGAACAGGGTAATGGCCACCACTGCAGCGAAGATGGCCAGAGCCACCGCCGGATGCATGGCGTTGTTGCGCACCAGATCCAGCAACTGCACCATTGCCGGAGGCAGGCCCGCGGCAATACCGGCAAAGATGATGATCGAGGTGCCGTTGCCGATGGCGCGCTCGGTCATTTGCTCACCCAGCCACATCAGGAACATGGTGCCCGTGGTCAGGCTCACGACGGTGGTGAACTTGAACATGAAACCGGGCGCCAGCACCAGCCCCGGCGTGCCTTCGAGCATGGCGGCAATACCCAGCGACTGGAAAATTGCCAGACCCAGCGACGCATAGCGCGTGTACTGGCTGATCTTGCGCTGCCC
Organism: Allobrachymonas sp.; assembly: GCA_030538335.1. GTDB lineage: Bacteria > Pseudomonadota > Gammaproteobacteria > Burkholderiales > Burkholderiaceae_C > Brachymonas. The sequence continues at coordinate 4,864 of JAUNUE010000066.1, forward strand.
GGCTTCGCCTTCTTTCTTGAGCGCCTCAAGCGCAGGCACCACATACGACACCATCTGGATCACGATCGATGCCGAGATGTACGGCATGATGCCCAGCGCAAACACCGAGAAGCGTTGCAGCGCGCCACCCGAGAACATGTTGAACATGCCCAGGATGCCGCCCGCCTGACTGCGGAACAGTTGCGCCATCTGGGCAGGGTCGATTCCGGGCACGGGAATATGCGTACCGATGCGGAACACCACCAGCGCCAGCACCAAAAACAGCAGGCGCTTGCGCAGCTCCGCCATCTTCGACGAAGACATGTTGCCAAGGGTTGGGGCAGCAGTAGCCACTTGTGTTGCCTTGTCTGTGCTTAAGCCACGCTGCCGCCAGCCGCCTCGATGGCAGCCTTGGCGCCTGCGGTGGCACCGATACCGGTCAGTTTTACAGCCGACTTGATTTCGCCGGTCTTGATGACCTTGACGTTCTTGATCATCTGGCCCACGAGGCCAGCCGTCTTGAGCGCGAGCAAATCCACCTCTGCGAGGTTGAGTGCAGCGAGTTCATTCAGGTTGATCTCGGCGTTGTAGCGCAGCGTTTGCGATTTGAAGCCACGCTTGGGCAGGCGACGCTGCAGCGGCATCTGGCCGCCTTCAAAGCCGACTTTGTGAAAACCACCGGCGCGCGATTTCTGGCCCTTGTGGCCGCGGCCTGCGGTTTTGCCGAAGCCCGAACCAATGCCACGGCCAACGCGGCGGCGGGTAGTTTTGGCGCCATCTGCAGGCTTGATGTTGTTGAGTTCCATCTCTTGCAGTCCTTACAGAACTTTCACCAGATAGGCGATTTTGTTGATCATGCCGCGCACGGCAGGCGTATCCTGCAGCTCGGCAATGCTGTTGAGCTTGCGCAGGCCCAGGCCGCGCACGGTGTCGCGGTGGGATTGCTTGGTGCCAATGGGGCTGCGCACCAGTTGCACCTTGAGGGTTGCTTTGTCAGACATGTCGTTTTCCTTCAGGCGGCAAAGAGGTCTTCAACGCTCTTGCCGCGCTTAGCCGCCACTTCGGCGGGCGTGGTGGAATTGCGCAGCGCATCAAGCGTGGCGCGGACCATGTTGTAGGGGTTGGACGAACCATGGCTCTTTGCCACGATGTCGGTAATGCCCATCACCTCGAAAACGGCGCGCATCGGGCCGCCAGCGATGATGCCGGTACCCTTGGGGGCCGGAGCCATCATCACGCGCGAAGCACCGTGCTGGCCGGTCAACTGGTGGTGGATGGTGCCGTTTTTCAACGAAATCTTCACCAGGTTGCGGCGTGCCTCTTCCATGGCCTTCTGCACGGCAGACGGCACTTCTTTCGACTTGCCCTTGCCCATGCCGACGCCACCGTCGCCATCGCCCACCACGGTCAGCGCGGCAAAGCTGAGAATACGACCACCCTTGACCACCTTGGTCACGCGGTTGACCGCAATCATCTTCTCCTTCAT
>JAUNUE010000066.1:6338-8540 GCA_030538335.1 Allobrachymonas sp.
TGCCGTCGTCGCGGGCTTCTTCCTGAGGTTTAGCTTGTGCTCTTGTTGCCATTTCTATTTCCCATCCACTCAGAACTGCAGACCCGCTTCACGGGCGGCTTCGGCCAGCGCCTTGACGCGGCCATGGTAGGCATAACCTGCGCGGTCAAAAGCGACCTTCTCGACGCCAGCGGCCTTGGCCTTCTCTGCAATGCGCTTGCCCACCAGGGCAGCAGCCGATGCCGTACCGCCTTTGCCGGCAGCGCCCAATTCCTTGCGCAGGTCGGCCTCGTTGGTGGAGGCAGATGCCAGCACCTTGGTGCCGCAGCCGGAAATCAGGGCGGCGTACATATGCACATTGGTGCGATTGACCGTCAGGCGCGGCGTGCCTTGCGCGGCAAGGCGGATGCGGGTCTGGCGGGCACGGCGCAAACGTTGCTGTTTCTTGTTCAACATGATGCCGCTCCTTATTTCTTCTTGGTCTCTTTGATGATGACGCGCTCGTCGGCATAGCGGATGCCCTTGCCTTTATAAGGCTCGGGCGGGCGCAGGGCGCGGATTTCAGCCGCCACCTGACCCACGCGCTGACGATCAGCCCCTTTGACCACGACCTCGGTCGGTGTGGGCGTAGCCACGGTAATGCCCTCGGGCATTTCCTTGTTCACAGGGTGCGAAAAACCAATCGACAGGTTCAGGTTCTTGCCTTGTGCCGCAGCCCTGAAACCCACGCCCACAAGGCTGAGTTTTTTCTCGAAACCCTTGCTGACACCCACCACCATGTTGTTGACGAGCTGGCGCATGGTGCCGCTCATGGCATTGGCTTCGCGGCTTTCGTCGGCCGGAATGAAGCTGATCTTGCCGTCTTTGTTCTCGACCTTGACCAGGCTGTTTTGCGGTACCGACATATTGCCGCCGGAACCCTTGACCTGGATGGCAGCGTTGTTCACGGCCACCTCCACTCCTTGCGGAATGGCGACGGGGAGTTTACCTACACGGGACATTTCTGATTCTCCTCGCTCAGGCCACGTAGCACAGCACTTCGCCACCGACACCGGTAGCACGCGCCTTGCGGTCGGTCATTACGCCTTTGGGCGTAGTGACAATGGCCACGCCCAGGCCGTTCATGACCTGTGGCAATGTCTTGCTGCCCTTGTACACGCGCAGACCGGGGCGGCTGACGCGCTCGATGCGCTCAATCACCGGGCGACCGGCATAGTATTTGAGGGCGATATCGAGTACCGACTTGCCATCTTCGGTCTTGACCTGAAAGTCGTCGATATAGCCTTCGTCTTTCAGCACCTGGGCAATGGCCGCCTTCACTTTGGAGGCGGGCACGCTGACGGCGGGCTTGTTGACCATCTGCGCATTGCGGATGCGGGTCAGCAAGTCGGCAATAGGATCACTCATGCTCATCTTGTTTTCTCCTGCCTTTTACCAGCTGGCCTTGGTGACACCAGGGATGCCGCCTTCAAAGGCAATTTCACGCACCTTGGCACGGCCCAGACCAAACTGGCGGAAGGTGCCACGCGGACGGCCCGTCAACTCGCAGCGGTTGCGCTGGCGGGTCGGGTTGGCGTTGCGGGGGAGCTTTTGCAGCGCCAGACGCGCGGCATCGCGCTCTTCCACGCTCTTGCTCACATCGTTGGCTGTTGCCTTCAGTTCGGCATGCTTCTTGGCAAACTTGGCAACGAGTTTTTCACGCTTGAGTTCGCGCTCGATCAATGCTTTTTTAGCCACACGTCACCTCAGTTCTTGAAGGGGAAACGGAAACCGGCAAGCAGCGCCTTGGCTTCTTCGTCGGTCTTGGCGGTGGTGGTGATGCTGATGTTCAGCCCACGCAGCGCATCCACCTTGTCGTATTCGATTTCAGGGAAGATGATCTGCTCTTTCACGCCCACGTTGTAGTTGCCGCGGCCATCAAACGAACGGCCGGAGATACCACGGAAGTCGCGCACACGCGGCAGCGCTACGGTCACGAAACGGTCGAGAAATTCGTACATCTGCACGCCACGCAGCGTGACCATGCAACCCAAAGGCTGGCCTTCGCGCAGCTTGAAGCCGGCGATGGCCTTTTTGGCCTTGGTCACCACCGGCTTCTGGCCGGCAATTTTGGTCAGGTCGGCGACGGCGTTGTCCATGACTTTTTTGTCAGCCACAGCTTCGCCCACACCCATGTTGAGCGTGATCTTGGTGATGCGCGGCACCTCCATCGGCGACTTGTAG
>JAUNUE010000067.1 GCA_030538335.1 Allobrachymonas sp.
ACGGCTTCGAGGCCAGCCTTGGCTTGCTGCATGGCCTGCCCGGCGCTGATGGCACCAAAGGCGTTGACGTAGCCTTTTTTGGCACCGCCGTTGACCTTTTCCCACAGCTTCTCGGCACCGCGGCGGGCCAGGGTGTACTCGGGCTGCAAGCTGCCACGCAGGCGCACCACATCGGCGGCAGCGTAGCCGCGCTTGACGCCTTTCCAGCGCGGGTTGGTGGCCCAGTCTTTTTCGAGATCGGTAATTTGCTGGCGCGAAGGTGTGCTCATGCGTGTGCTCCTGTGGATAAAAAAGGGATGGCGAAAAAACGGATAGGCGGAGTATAAGTCTTCTATAAGACAAATGACGGGTCTTATGTCTTATATAAGAGAAAAATCTGGAGGAAGCTGCCAAACGACGACTGTCTGACGGGGGTGGGGGTGTTTTTGCCGCTTTTTTGCAACAGCAGACCCATAGTCATTCTGAGAGCCTGTTCACAAACTCCCCGCAGATGCGCACAGAGCCAAAACCGTGTCATTGCGAGGAGCGCAAGGCGCGACGTGGCAATCTTGTGGCATGGCCAGGAAACAAGCAGATTGCCACGCCGCCTGCGGCGGCTCGCAATGACGCAAGGGTTTCCCACCATCTCTCTCCGGAAGAGGGCCGGGGTGAGGGAAGCGGCATCACAAAAGGTGTTCTATCGGCAACAGCGCCAGAAACGCCGTAAGGGCGCGCTTCTGCCACGACACATCCGGCTCGCTCTTCCAGGTATAGGTCGCACCGCCTTCGTGGCTGTGCCACAGCACCTGTTGGTCGCGCCATTCCAGTTCATAGGAAAACACCGGGTTTTTCTGCGCCAGCGCATCTTCCAGCAGTTGCGCCAGCACCGGGCTTTCGAGCAGCAGGCCCATTTCGGTATTCAGGTCAGCCGAGCGCGGATCCATATTGAACGAGCCAATAAAGATGTGCTTGCGGTCTACCGAAAACACCTTGGCGTGCAGGCTGGCGTCGCTCGACCCACCCGGCCCAAAGGCCACGGGCTGCGCCACTGCCGCACCCCGTTTCAGTTCGTGGATCTTGACGCCTGCACGCAGCAGGTTATCGCGGTAACGTGCGTAGCCTGCGTGTACGGGCAACACATCGGTCGCCGACAGGGAATTGGTCAGCAGCTTGACCTCCACCGGCTTTTGCCGTAACTGCACCAGCAGATCGGTACCTGCCTGCGTAGGCACAAAATACGCCGAGACAATGCTCAGCTCCTGCTGCGCCCCGAGCATGACCGGCAGGATTTTGTCGAGCACATGGCTGCCCTTGGGCGCCTCCCCCAACCCCTTGCCCGGGTGGTCGCTGATGACTTCTGCCGTAGTCCAATGCAAGGGCAAGTCGCCTTGCTGCAATTGCTGCATCAACGTTGAGGCCGCAACCGCCTTCAGGTACGCCTGTGTGGCCGCATCGGTGCGCGGCGTGCCATCCAGCACCGCAGGCTGCGTATCTGCGGGAATGATGGCGCTGGCAGGATAGACCGCAGCACTTTCCCAATATTGATCGAATTGCTGTGATGTGGCATCCACCACCGGGCCGACGGCGGCCACATCCAGATCGGCAAACGCCATGCCCACGCCGGTTTCGTAGTATTCGTCGGCCACATTGCGCCCGCCCATTACCGTGATCTGGTTGTCCACCGTGAACGACTTGTTGTGCATGCGCCGGTTGAGCCGGTAAAAATCGCTCATGAACCCCACCACGCGCTGCTGGCGCTGCATGAAGGGGTTGAACAGCCGCACCTCGATGTTGGGGTGCTGGTCAAGCGCCAGCAGCACGCCATCCATGCCGGGCGTGTTGTTGTCATCAAGCAGCAGGCGCACACGCACGCCGCGGTTGGCCGCCTTGAGCAGCGCCTGGAATACCAGATGCCCCGCGGTGTCGTCGCGCCAGATGAAGTACTGCGCATCGATGCTGCGCTCGGCCACATCGGCCAGCACGGTACGCGCCGCAAAGGCGTCATGCCCATCGTACAGGGGGAAAATGCCCGTCAGACCCGGATGCGCAGCCGTTTCCTTCGCCACAGCCTTGCCCAGCAGGGTTGCCGCCGTATCGGCCGCAGCAAAACGCTGGCTGGCCGGGCGCTGGCTGTTGTCAGGCAGCGGGCGGTAGCCCAGCTTGGCCGTGGCAACCAGGCCCACCGCCAGCACAAGCACCAGCAAGAGGAAATAGCGCAGGATTTTCTTGATTCGGGACATGGGGTTGACCCATAGGAAGGCTAATCCCGCGCATTGTGGCGCAATTTTGCCGTGTACCATAGTTGGACTTCACCGCCAACCCACAAGAAAGAACCCGTCCATGATGCCCTTTGCCCAACGCCTGCAAAACGTCGAAACCTCCGCCATCCGCGAACTTTTCAAAGTTCTGGGCAAGCCGGGCATCATCAGCTTTGCAGGCGGCTTTCCCGACCCGGCGCTGTTTGATGTGGCGGGCATGCAGGCCGCAGCCCAGCAGGCATTGGCGCAGTGGCCCGATGCCGCCTTGCAATACGGTGCCACCGAAGGCTTTGCACCACTCAAGGAGCAGATCGCTGCGCACATGGCCAGCAAAGGCGCGGTGCTGGATGCGCAGCAGTTCATCATCACCACCGGCAGCCAGCAGGCGCTTGACCTGATCAGCAAATGCATGCTCGGCCCCGGCGACAAGGTGATTGTCGAAGCACCCACTTTTCTTGCCGCCATCCAGTGCTTTCGCCTGTATGGCGCGCAGACCATCGCTGCGCCGATCGATGCCGAAGGTGTGCAGACCGACCAACTCGAAGCCTTGATCGCCGAGCACAAGCCAAAGCTCATCTACCTGATTCCCACCTTCGGCAACCCCAGCGGAGCCACGCTGTCACTGGCACGGCGCAAGCGGGTGCTGGAACTGGCCGCGCAATACCAAACGCTGGTGATCGAAGACGACCCCTATGGCGACCTGTACTTTGATGCCCCACCACCGCCCAGCCTGCTGGCATTAGCGCCCCAGGTACCGGGCAGCGCCGACTGGCTGGCACATTGCGGCAGCCTGAGCAAAATCCTCGCGCCCGGCCTGCGGCTGGGCTGGCTGGTAGCGCCCCCTGCCCTGCTCGCCAACGCCGTGATGTGCAAACAGTTCAGCGACGCCAACACCAGCACACTGGCACAAGCCACGGCCGCTGCCTACCTGCAATCAGGCCGCCTGCCCGCGGCCGTGGCCAAGGTGCGCCAAGCCTATGCCGAACGCGCCCGCCATATGGGCGCCTGCCTGCGCGAAAAACTGGGCAATGCCGCGCAGTTCACCGAACCGCAGGGCGGCATGTTCTACTGGCTCAAGATGCAGAACGGCGTGGATGCGGCCAGCTATGCCCAACGCGCCATTGCCCAAGGCGTGGCCTTTGTACCGGGCGCGGCCTTTTTCGCTGAAACGCCTGATCCTGCTTGCTTACGCATGAGCTTTGCCACGGCCAACCCACAGAGCATTTCTGAAGGTGTTGAGCGGATGGCGCAGGCGCTGAAACCAAGTTAGATTTTTCAATCTATGGATATTGACAAAGCCATCAAATTAGCTATCGCTAATGTCAAGCGAGAGGGATTAACCGATATATTTCCTCGTCCAGAGGAAGTGAATCTGCTAAAAAACCCATTCTTCGAACAAGAGGTCGCCAAACAAGTTGAAACACGAATAAAAGGGAATGGGTTACAAAGTTTAAAAGTTCATCCAATTCAGCATGTCCTACTTCCTAAAAAAGATCCATTTGATTTCAGACGTGCTGCGTTGATGCAGCCAATTGACACGATTACATTTTTAGCGCTTGTTCTCTCTATTGCTGACGTGATCGAAAAATCCCGACCGCCAATAGCAAAAAATCACATCTTTTCATATCGCCTCAAGCCGCGAGATGGTGTATTATTCAATCCTAAATATAGCTTTACTTCATTCGAACAACATGTTTCGACGCGCGCCAAACAAGCCAGAACAAAAGTTCTTGTCAAGTGTGATATTGCGAGTTTTTATGATCGCCTTAACCTTCATAGACTGGAATCAACGCTGCTTGATCTACCTTTGGAAAAACCCCGTGTCAAATTAATCAATGAACTGCTTTTATTTTGGGCTAATCGTGATTCATACAGCCTCCCCATTGGAGGAAATGGTAGTCGAATTCTCGCTGAAGCAGCGCTTCTCTCAGTAGACGACTTTTTGATCTCGCATAAAATTTCATTTTGTCGTTTTGTAGACGATTATAGATTCTTTGCACCAAACATCAAGTCTGCTCATGCATGGCTAACCATGTTTGTAGAGCGATTATTTTTAGAAGGTCTTTCAATTAATCCATCCAAAACATCGCTTGAAGATGTATCTGCTCGAGGGAAAGACTCATTTTCGAAGTCATCATCTGTATTTTCTACAAACGAAGATCGTCCACGGCGTGAAACAGAAGCGACCCGACTAATCGTTGGATATACAGGCACTGTACCAACAAAATTCCGTGAACTTTCCGAGAAAGAGAGTATACAACTTAAAGAAGAGAACCTTCAAGAAACTATTCAAAAATTCAAATCTACAATTGTCGTAGAACCAGATGACATTCGTCGCCTTCTTCGAATACTCGTTGCGAAGAAGGCATATACTGAATTATCAATACTTCCTGATGTATTGGATCGATTTCCTCAATTTACACCACTGGCTGTTGATCTACTCGTAAAAAAAACTGATGAAATATCAGATAAAACTCGTGAAAGTCTACGCGAGTATTTTATAGAAAGACTTACTAATTTTGAACGAATACCAGAATATATTCTAATAGCCATTGTAAGGCTACTTGGTGCAACGGGCTATGAGTGTAAATCATCTCTACTTGAGTTGCTCCGAAATTTAAAGCGTAATGCTGGATCATTTATTGGTCGATGCATCATTGACGCACTACATGGAATTGCCAGCAGAAGCGATGTACTTGAAATCCGTCAGTATTTCAATCGTGCAGATGCTTGGGAACGACGTGCCATTATTCGACTAGTAGACGCACATTTATCTGAAGAGGAAAAACGCCCGTGGCTGAAAAATGTCAAGATTCACATGTCTGACGACATTTTTGCAATTGAGTCTTTCGACCCAAAGAAAAAGAAGTGAATCTAATTTTTTTCTCAAAAACTGATGTTCTATTTTCCACACAACCCATGTCCACCGAAGTACCCCCCAGCAACAAAAACCAGTCGCTCACCGACAACATTCGCCTGATGGGGCGCTTGCTGGGCGACACCATCCGCGAGCAGGAGGGGCAAGAAACTTTTGCGTTGATCGAGCGCATCCGCAAGTTGTCGGTGGCCTACCACCAGCGGCAAAACGAGCAGGCCGGGCAGGAGCTGGAGGCAGTGCTCAAAAGCCTGAGCACGGCGCAGGCAGTGCAGGTGTTGCGGGCGTTCAGCTATTTTTCGCACCTGATCAACCTGGCCGAAGACCGCTACCAGATCAGCCGCCGCGAGCATTACGAACGGCTGGGGCAGGTGCAAAGCGGCTCGCTTGAAGCCAGCGTTGCCAAGTTGCAGGCGCAAGGCGTTACCCCTGCGCAGATAGCCGATTTGCTGGCGGGCAGCTATGTGTCGCCCGTGCTGACGGCGCACCCCACCGAGGTGCAGCGCGCCATCATCCTGATTGCCGAAAGTGCGATTGCCAGGCTGCTCGAAGCGCGCGACCAGTTGCCACCGGGACGCGAGCGCGAGCGCAACACCCGCCAACTGCACGCACGCATTACCCAGTTGTGGCAAACGCGCATCGTGCGCGATGCGCGGCTTTCGGTCACTGATGAAATCATCAACGCGCTGGCCTATTACCGCAGCACGTTTTTGCACGAAATTCCGCAGTTGTACGCCACGCTTGAAGAACTGCTGCCGGGCAAAACCATTGCGCCGTTCTTCCGCATGGGGCACTGGATGGGCGGCGACCGCGACGGCAACCCTTTTGTCACCGCCAAAAGTCTGGAACAGGCGCTGCGCATGCAGTGCGAAACCGCGCTGATGCACTACCTGCAAGAGTTGCACGCGCTGGGCACGGAGCTTTCCATGTCTACCCTGCTGGTTGCAGTAACGCCTGAACTCGCCGCGCTGGCCGATGCAGCGCAGGTGCAGAACCCGCACCGCCAGGACGAAGCCTACCGCCGCGCCATCATGGGCATGTACGCCCGCACTGCAGCGCTGTTGCTGCAACGCACGCGGGCGCAGCCGCCCTTCCCTACCAGCCTGCAACTGGAACCTTACCAGCACGCCGACGAGCTGCTGCGCGACTTACGCACATTGGAAACTTCGCTGGCCCAACACCACGGCGCGGCACTGGCCGACCTGCGCCTGGGCAAGCTGATCCGCGCCGTGCAGGTGTTCGGCTTTCATCTCGCCACGCTCGACTTGCGGCAAAACTCCGACGAGCATGCGCATGTGGTGGCCGAACTGCTGCGCGTAGCGCGCATCGAAGCCGATTACGAAAACCTCGATGAAGCCGCACGCCGCCAATGCCTGCTGGCAGCGTTGTCTGATGTGCGCCCGCTTACAGTACCGGGTGCCACCTACAGCGATAAAACACGCGATGAACTGGCGGTATTCCACACCGCCAAAGCGCAGGTACAGATCTATGGCGCACAAGCCATCAGGCACTATGTGGTTTCGCACACCGAAGACGTGAGCGATCTGCTCGAAGTGCTGGTCTTGTTCAAGGAGGCCGGGCTGCTGCAGCACTTTGGCACGCCTGACGTGGTGTGCCCCGTGGTCGTATCCCCGTTGTTTGAAACCATTGGCGACCTGCAACGGGCTGAAGCCATGATGCGCGAGTGGTTCGCCCTGTCCGGCATTGCCGACATGGTGCGCGCGGGTGGTGCGTGCCAGGACATCATGCTCGGCTACAGCGACAGCAACAAGGATGGCGGTGTGTTCACCAGCAACTGGACGCTCTACCAGGCCGAGCGCGCCCTGCAAAGCCTGTTTGCCGAATTGCAGCAACAACATGGCATCGGCATGCGGCTGTTTCATGGCCGTGGCGGCACCGTGGGCCGTGGGGGTGGCCCGAGCTACCAGGCCATCCTCGCGCAGCCGCCGGGTACCGTGGCCGGGCAACTCCGCCTGACCGAACAGGGCGAAGTTATCGCCTCGAAATACGCCAACCCCGAAATTGGCCGCCGCAACCTCGAAATTCTGGTCGCCGCCACACTCGAAGCCAGCCTGCTGCCGCAGCCCCAGCCTGAAGCTATTTTTTTGCAGGCAGCGCAAGAGATCAGCGATGCCAGCTACACCGCTTACCGCCAACTGGTGTACGACACGCCCGGCTTCAGTGACTACTTTTTTGCCGCCACGCCGCTGCGTGAAATTTCCGAACTGCACATCGGCTCACGCCCCGCTTCGCGCAAGGCGCTGCACAGCATTGCCGACCTGCGTGCCATTCCCTGGAGCTTCAGTTGGAGTCAGTCGCGCGTCACGCTGCCCGGCTGGGCCGGGTTTGGCAGTGGCTTGCGGCAGTGGCTGTTTGTCGATGCGCGCAGGCAAGCTGCCAACCAGCCTGATCCCGCGCGGCTGGCGCTGCTGCAGCGCATGGTGCGCGAATGGCCGTTCTTCGCTGCCATGTTGTCGAACCTCGACATGGTGCTGGCCAAAACCGATATGTCCATTGCCGAGCGCTACGTCGATCTGGTGCCAGACGTTGCACTGGGCCAGCGGATATTTGGCGCCATCCGCACCGAATGGCGAAGCACGCAGGAGATGCTGGCGCTGATCACCGGCCAGACCGGCCATCTGGCCGACAATCCGGTGCTGGCACGCTCGATTGCACACCGCTTCCCGTATATTGATTTGCTCAACCACATGCAGATCGAGTTGATGCGTCGGCACCGCCAGAGCAAGGCACCGCCGGATGAGCCCGAGTTTGCCGAAAACGCCTCGCCTGACAACCTTGCACGGCTGAGGCGTGGCATCCAGATTTCGGTCAACGGGATTGCGGCGGGGCTGCGCAATACGGGGTAAGGGTGGACATAGCCTTCCCACCACATACGGCCACCCGTCATTCAACGAACCAGTTACTCTGCCAGTTCGTAGAAAAATTCCTTGCCTACGCCGCAATCCGGGCACTTCCAGTCGGCGGGGAGGTCGGCAAACAGTGTTCCGGCAGGAATGCCTTCTTGCGGGCTGCCCTCATCTTCGTCGTAAATATAGCCGCAGGGGCCACACATCCATTTCATGCTCGTTCCTTGGTACATCGCCATGGCCAACGGCAATGCACGATTGCCTTGACCTTTGCAACTTTAGCAGGATTGGTTTGTGCCGCAAAGGACGGGCACGGGCTTGAATGCTCCTGCTATGCCGTTCAAGCCTTGTCTTGTTGAACGATTTCTGATGTTGACGACGCGGAATAGGCGATTTTTGTTTTGAGATGCGCCGTTTTCAAGGAGATGGCAGGCAGCCATGCAAGCAGCAAGATGCTGCCACTGACTTTGCCATTTTCATAGGGTCTTAGGAAGCAAACATGTGTCCACCACATGCTAACTTCTTGAGATGATT
>JAUNUE010000068.1 GCA_030538335.1 Allobrachymonas sp.
CTCGCCTTGCTGGTCTTGCAGAGATTCAAACAGCGCCATCATGCCGCCGCATTCTGCCCACAAGGGCTTGCCTGCCTGTGCATGGGCATGGATGGATGCGCACATGCCCGCATTGCCTGCCAGGGTTGCGGCATGCAGTTCGGGGTAGCCACCGGGCAGCCAGACCGCATCGCATGGCGGCAAGGCTGCGTCGGCCAGCGGCGAGAAAAAGCAGAGTTCCGCGCCCAGTTGCTGCAAGGTATCGAGATTGGCCTGGTAGATGAACCGGAAAGCCGCATCACGCGCCACCGCAACCACCTTGCCGGCAAGCAGCGGCTCCACCGGATCGGCTGCTTCAGCCGCCTCAAAGCGTGTGGCCCATTGCTGCAACGCTGCGGCATCCATCTGGCCCAAGGGTGTTTGTGCCAGGGCATCGGCTGCGGCATCCAATCGCTGCAGGGCATCATCCATTTCTGTAGCGGCTGCCAGACCCAGGTGCCGCTCGGGCAAGGCAAACGCCGCATTTCTGCGCACCGCGCCCAGAAAGCCCTGCCCGCCCATGGCGCGCTCCAGCATCTGCGCATGGCCGTCGCTGCCGACCTGGTTGGCCAAGGCACCCGCCCAGCGCAAACCGGGCCGCCAGTGTTGCAGACCGTGCGCCACTGCGGCAAAGGTTTCGGCCATCTTGCCGGCATCGATCACGGTCACCACCGCAATGCCGAACCGCCCGGCAATATCTGCGGCACTGGGCTGCCCGTCAAACAGGCCCATCACACCTTCGATCAGGATCAGGTCGGAGGCCCGTGCCGCCCGATACAGACGCTGGCGCACTTCGTGCTCACCGCATACCCACAAATCAAGGTTGTGCACCGGCTTGCCACTGGCCAACTGGTGCCAGCCGGGGTCGAGAAAATCAGGCCCGCACTTGAAGACCTGCACACGCCTGCCCTGCCGTGCATGCAGACGTGCCAGAGCCGACACGGCCGTGGTCTTGCCCTGGCCCGAGGCCGGGGCTGCTACCAGCAAGGCGGGGCAAAGCGCGGCTTCATTCATGACAAGTCAGGCGTGTGCGCATAGGGCAAACCATCCTCTTTCATCAGCGTGGCGCCCAGCGCAGGCCCACATAAAAGGTACGCCCCGGCGTGGCATAGCCTTTGGCCAGCTGGTATGGCTTGTCAGCCACATTGTCGATGCGTGCCTGCAATTGCCAATCGCGTGCGAAATTGGCACTGGCGTACAGGTTCATCAGCCCGTAGCCGTGCAGCACGTTCTTGTTGGCGGCATCATCGTAGCGGCGGCCTGTTGCTTGCAGCTCTGCACCCACCGTCCAGTCAAACGGCCCCGTGTGGAAGCGCGTATCGGCACTCAGTTTGAAAATCTGTCGGGCACGGCGTGCCAGCAGTTTGCCGGTGATGGCATCCCTCGGTTTTTGAACGTCCAGCGAAGCACTGAGGTTGACCCTGCCCACGCGGTGCGCGCCAGAAACCGTGACACCTTCGAGCACGGCACGGCCTGTATTTTCATAACACCCGAAAGCATTGCCACAAGGGCCTGCCGCACCAAAAGTGATGAGGTTGCTGACCTTGTTGCGGTAGGCCGTTACGCCAAAGCGGCTGTTGGCTTGTGCCCAGTGCAGGCCGAGTTCCACATTGCGCGATTTTTCAGGCTGCAATGCAGGTTGTCCGTACTCCGAGAACCGCTGATAAAGAGTCGGCACACGAAACGCCGTGCCCACCGAAGCCGTGGCGCGCCAGCCGGGTGCAAAGGCGTAGCCATAGGCAATACCGCCCGTCGTCTGGCCGCCAAACTCGCTGTCGCGGTCGTGCCGCACATTGACTTGCAGCGTATGCGCACCGCCTGTATAGCCATAACCCAGCGCAACGGCATTCTGGTGGCGGGTTTGGTGGATGGATGTGCTGTACGCATCCCGCGCCGGGTTATCCAGGCGGTCTTCACGCCGCTCAAGCGCAGCCGTGACCTGGTGGTCGCCGTGGCGCCATTCGTTCTGCAGCAGGTAGTTGCGCAGCCGGGTCTCCGACAGGTAAGGTGAAGGCGTAGTCTGGTAACGCTGTTGCGATTCGCTCACCGACAGGCGCGTGCTGTAAGCCTTGCTCCATTGCGCCGACCAGGTGGCACCCAACGTTGTCAAGCGGTTGAGCGCATGGTCGTCCTGACCGGGCGCAAAGCCGTCGTACTGCGCGTCCATGCGCGTATGCGTACCCGTCAGTTCCAGACGGTGTGCCTGGTTGATCTGCCAGCCCAGGCTGCCGCTGATGGCGGTTTGCCGGTAACCGTCCAGATCCGGGTTGCCACCTACCGGCTTGGTGTTGAAGCCACGACTCACGCTGCGCTGCGCACCCAGCGCATAGTCCACCGCGCCCGTCTTGCCCGAAAAGCCGGCTTCGGCTTTGGCGGTACGCTGGTTGCCCGCCCCTATGCCCACATAGGGCGAAAATGCACCTTCGCCTTTTTTGGTAAAGATCTGCACCACACCCGCCACGGCATCAGAACCATAAACAGCCGCTGCCGGGCCACGCACAATCTCGATGCGCTCCACCTGCCCGAGCGCAATCGCCTCCCACGGCGCACCGCCACTGCCCGATTGTGTGTCCACGCGCACACCGTCAATATAGACCGCAGTAAAGCGTGTATCGGCACCACGCATGAACATACTGCTGGTAGTGCCCGGCCCGCCGTTGCGCGACAACTCCAGACCCGGCTGGCGCTGCAGCAAGTCGGCAATGTTGACTGCACCACTCTGGCGGATCTGCGATTCATCGATCAGCGTTACATCGGCCAGCACATCGGTCAAGGGCTGGGCCATACGCGTGGCCGTTACCACTACAGGCATGGCGTCGCCGTCAACCGATGGGGTGGCAGAAGGAGAAATGGAAGAGGGAGAAGAGGCATTGCCCGGTGCCTGGGCCAAGGCGGCAACAGGCGCGAAGCCAAGCGCGGCCACAGCCAGCGCGATGGAGTGCAAGGAGGTTTTCATTGGATATCTCGACGCAATACAGCCGCGCTGCATGCAAGCGCACATCCGCTGCAAGCCATGGAAATACCCGCGCGCTTTCCGTTGTGGGCGTATCAACACCAGAAACACGAGATAAAAACTGGACATTGGCATGGTGTGCCTGCTCCCCGCAGACGGCCAAGTTCTGCTTGCCGCAACCCTATTGCAGCAAGCACACACGCCTCAGGCCGGTATCCGGACTTGCAAGTCTTGGTGCATCGCCTTCCCATCGCTGCCAGCGCCGCCGGGGGCGGTACGCCAGAAGAAACAGTGGCTACCAGACGCTGAAAAAATTTCGCATCTGGCCTGATGCACCCGCACTCGCTCACCGTTGCGGGGGCAGTCCGGGCATTGCCAACACGTTTGCTCTAACAACCAAGATTGAAATCCGCTCGGGCTGAGGCCTGCCCTGAGCAAAGTCGAAGGGTATCGAAGCCTGCCAAACGATCAACCGCCGCCCTTCGATACCTCAGGACGAACGGTTCTTTTACTTTCAAGCGTTAGCTGCCAAACCAGCAGGTTGGCGCACCCGGTTCCCGTTTACCCTTATGCCAGACTGGCCAGCAAAACAGGCACCTGAAACAGGATACTGGTCAGGCCATTTTCTGCCCAACCAGCCGATTGATTCTAGCAACATTTACGCCACATTTGCTTACGATGCCGCCTCTGCGTGGCGCCGTGCACGGGCCATTTGCGCAAGCCACAAGCAATTGCATGCACAATTGCCCCATTGCAACAGCCCTGTTTCCACCCTCTGCACCATGTCCGCTGTTTTCAATTTCACCTTCGTGCCGTGGTTCCGATCAGTGGCACCGTACATCCACATGCACCGCGGCAAGACGCTGGTGGTGGGCGTGCCCGGCGAGGCCATTGCCACGGGCAAATTGCAGAACATCGTGCAGGATCTGGCATTGATC
Organism: Allobrachymonas sp.; assembly: GCA_030538335.1. Lineage (GTDB taxonomy): Bacteria > Pseudomonadota > Gammaproteobacteria > Burkholderiales > Burkholderiaceae_C > Brachymonas. Next base: position 3,910 of record JAUNUE010000068.1, read on the forward strand.
CACAGCATGGGGCTGAAGATCATCCTCACGCACGGTTTTCGCCCGCAGGTCAACGAGCAGCTTGCCGCCAAAGGCCACCAGGCCAAGTACCACAAGGGCATCCGCATTACCGATGCCGTGGCGCTGGATTGCGCCCTTGAAGCCGCGGGGCAGTTGCGCTACGAGGTCGAAGCCGCGTTCAGCCAGGCCCTGCCCAACACGCCGATGGCCGGTGCCACGGTAAAGGTGGTGTCGGGCAACTTCATCACGGCCCGCCCGATGGGCATTGTGGACGGGGTGGATTACCAGCACACCGGGCTGGTGCGCAAAATTGACGTGGCCCTGATCCAGCAACTGCTCGACCAGGAAACCGTGGTGGTGCTGTCGCCGCTGGGTTTTTCGCCCACCGGCGAGGCCTTCAACCTGACGATGGAAAACGTGGCAACCTTCATCGCCAGCGAATTGCACGCCGACAAACTGATTTTTGTAACGGAAATTCCCGGCATCCCCGAAAACCCCCGCGAACCATTGGGCGAAGACAACCGCATCGATACCGAGTTGTCGCTGGCCTACGCCGAGCGTCTGCTCAAGGAATTGCCACCGCCCGAAGAACCGACCGATCTGGCGTTTTACCTGCGCCACTGCATCACGGCATGCAAAAATGGCGTAGACCGCAGCCACATCATTCCGTATGCGGTCGATGGCTCGATCCTGCTCGAAATCTATATGCACGACGGCATTGGCAGCATGGTGGTGGATGAAAAACTCGAAAGCCTGCGCGAAGCCACGATCGAAGACGTAGGCGGCATCCTGCAGTTGATTGCGCCGTTTGAAGAAGACGGCACGCTGGTCAAACGCCAGCGCCACGAAATCGAACGCGACGCGCACCTCTACACCGTGATCGAGCACGACGGCGTGATCTTCGGCTGCGCGGCGCTCTACCCCTACCCGGAAGACGGCACCGGCGAAATGGCCTCGGTCACGGTCAACTCGCAGTCACAAGGCCAAGGCGACGGCGACAAGCTGCTGCGCCGCATTGAGCAACGTGCCCGCGCGATGGGGCTGCGCAGCATTTTTGTGCTTACCACCCGCACCATGCACTGGTTCATCAAGCGTGGCTTTCAGGTCGTTGACCCGGACTGGCTGCCCGAAGCACGCAAACGCAAATACAACTGGGATCGCAAGAGCCAGGTGCTGGTGAAGAAACTCTGACGCTGGGATGCGTGGTTCCTGTGCCTACACAAAAGACGTATCAAAACAGAACACAGAGGCACAGAGAAAGACGAAGTATTTTTTGCAGACCCAGATGCCATCTGCAGAACCATTCGTCATGTATGGTCATTCTGAGAAATAATCTGACAATTTCTAACCGACCCGTTCGGGCTGAGGTATCGAAGCCCACAGCCAAGGTTTCTGCCCTTCGATACCTCAGGGCGAACGGTGTCTAATTATTTTCGGGTTTGACTATCTGTACCTATCCCCCCTCCCTCCGGGAGAGGGTCAGGGTGAGGGCCTGCAATGCTCAAGCTCCACTGTTGCTCACCCCAAATTTTCCTCACAAACCATGAAAACGCGCAAAATCGGCGCGTTCTTTCATCACATCGGCGCGACGGATGCAGGTCGGCAACTTGTCGGCCAAAGCGGGATGGGCCGAGCGGAAGTTCTTGAACGCTGCACTCTGGTACGGATCGGCAATCACATAACCCACTTTCTGGGGGCAGTTCAGGTTCTTGCCATCGCATTGACGCAAGGTGCTGGCGTAAATCACACGGCCATCGCGTGTGATGCCGGGAAAGGAACTGGCCAGCAGCTCTTCGCCCTTTTGCAAAGGCGGCGCAAGGTTGAACGCTTGTTTCAAAGCACGGCTGTACCACCAGATCTGGCTGCGGTAGGCATAAGCCATATCGGCGCCTGAGCCGTCACGTTGCGGAAAACCAAAAATCGTCTTGCCGCTGCTGAAGGCAAAGGCATCGCGCAAGATGCAGCCTTTGTCGCTGTCGCCAAAACCAAAAATCCGCATGGTGGGCGTACCTTTGACCGGCATTTGCGGCAAGGCAGAGTACTCCATGCCGTCGACCGAAATCATCGGCAGCGCGTACATGGAACCATCTTCCGCAATGCGATCACGGCACAGGTATTGCGTGCCGCTGTCGGCTGTAACGCGGTGCGCGGCGGTGTCGACCGTAACCGTGCGCGCGGCCAGAGCGCCTACGCCCTGGTTGTCGCCATCGCTGCTTGTATCGTTCGGCCAACTGACCGAGCGGATGCGGATTTCACCGGGTTTGCTGCCGGGCAGTTCAGACGCAACTGCATAAAACCCGGTCATGCCTTCCTTGAACAGCGGTTGGGCTTTCGGCCCCTGCTGCAACACGTCGGCAAAGCGGTAGTGCTGCCCGCTGATGCTGACCAGATAGCGCCAGGTGCCCTGCACCGGAAAGGCTTCGTTCGCCAATGGCGTTGGGTAGCCCGCCAGCACCGGCCCTTCAAATGCGGGCAGTTCCAGCAGGCTGACTTCACCCAGCTTGCGGCCCGACATGGAGCGCAAGACATAGCGGCCATCGGGGCTGACGCGCTCGTACATACCCAAAGCCACCAACTCCTTGCCCTCGGAATCTTTCATCGTGCCCGCAACATCCGCACCCAGTTCCACAAAGGTGCTGGGTGCGATGCAGGCTTGGGGGTCTGCCCGAGTCCACACTTCGGCAGCCGTCTGCTCTGCCAGTGCCACCGCTTTTGTCCGGGCCAGCTCTTCAGCAGTGATGCCAGACGACGGTTGCGTGGCACAACCCACCAAGACTGCCAGCGCACACGTTGCAATGAATGAAAAAACGGATTTCATGGTGCATCCTCTAAAACATGTATCACTGCAAACGCTGTTGCAGGCCCATTTTCCAGAAACGCGGCGGCATGGCCGAAACAAGCGGCACCGGGTGGAAGCTGCCATCCTGCACCACCCAGGCGGTGGGAAAATGCCGGTAGGCATCGCGCTCAACCAGGCTGGGGGCACACAGCGGCACGCTGGCCTGCAAGGGATGCGGATCAGGCACGACACTGCCCGCTGGCAGGCGCTGCGGCAACACTGCCAGGGCATCGCTCACTTCCTGCGCTGGCAAGGTGCCGTCATGCACTGGCACAAAACGCAAGCCCAGCGACTGCGCCACCTGTTGTACCTCGTGCGCATGCACGGCAGAAAATACCATGCGCGGCGACCAGACATACAGCAGGGCCTTGTGCAATGGTGTGGCCGTTGTGTCGGCACTGCTGCGCTGCAGGGTCTGCCATTGCGCCTCATCGAAACAAGGGGGTTGCGCCATGGCTGAATTACTTCCAAATCCCAACAACCATACGCACAACACCCAAGCGCAACCGAGCCAGTTTTTTTTGATGCGTTTCACGCCCTGCCCCTTTGCTCCAGCCACACCAACACATCGTGCGGCTGCTGCGCCAGCGCATCGGCGTTCCATTCTTCTACCGGAGCGCCACCCAGATACCCCCACAGGGCAGCCATGCCCGGCATGTGCGCGGCGCGTGCGGCCTGCATGTCGCGCAAATCATCGCCCACATACAGGCAGCGTTCAGGCGCCACGCCCATGCGGTGCGCGGCTTCCAGCAAAGGCGCAGGATGCGGCTTGGCATGCGCCAGCGTATCTCCACTGATGACCACACCTGCGCCCTGCAAATCAGCCAGACCGCGGGCAATGGGTTCGGCAAAACGCGCCGCCTTGTTGGTGACAATACCCCATTGCAAACCTTGCTGAACCAGTGCCTGCAACAAGGCCGCCACGCCCGCAAATGTGCGGGTCTCCTGCAACAGGCGCTGCTCGTAGTTGGCAAGAAATTCGCGGCAATAGTCGGCATAGTCGGCATGGTCAGGCGCCATGCCAAAAGCCACACCCAACAGCCCGCGTGCACCTGAACTGGCCACCGTGCGGTAAGACGCATAGGGCAAAGACGGCAGCCCGCGGCGGATGCGCATCTGGTCAGCAGCGGCCCCCAAATCAGGTGCGCTGTCTACCAGCGTGCCATCCAGATCGAACAAAACAGCTTCTATGTGCATATGCCCAGCGCAAGGATCAAGCAGGTTTGCGGCACGCCAGCATATAGTTCACGTCCACACCCTGCCCCAGCCAGTAGTGCTGCGTCAACGGGTTGTAGTGCAGCCCCTCGGTGGCTACAGGCTGCAAGCCTGCCTGCCGTGCATAGCGCACCAGTTCGCTGGGTTTGATGAACTTGTCGTAGTTGTGCGTGCCGCGTGGCAACAGTCGCAATACGTATTCAGCGCCCACAATGGCATACAGAAACGATTTGGGGTTGCGCGCCAGCGTTGAAAAAAATACCCAACCGCCGGGCTTGACCAGCGCCGCGCAGGCACGCACCACCGAGGTCGGGTCAGGCACATGTTCCAGCATTTCCATGCAGGTCACCACGTCAAATGATTGGGGTTGTTCGCGCGCCAGGTCTTCCACGCCGATGCAGCGGTAATTCAACCCGGCCACATGGTTTTTTGCGGCATGGGCACTGGCCACTTGCAATGATTCTTCG
>JAUNUE010000069.1:0-2145 GCA_030538335.1 Allobrachymonas sp.
CCTCCTGTCCGCCATGGACTGGAAAGAACGCAAACCAAAAATAAAAAGCGCGGGAAACTTGCATGGGCGAAATATACCATGGAAGCTGACAGATTGGTGAATTATTTTTTATTTCTCATTCATGAAGCCAGCAAGTCAGACGGCTTGGGCGGCAACGCAGTCAGGCGGTTGAGCAGGTATTTCAGCAGCACACCGTACAACGGCAAAAAGAACAGGCCGTTGATGAACAGCTTGAAAACGTAGTCGAGCAGGCCGATTTCGGGCCAGTGCGTGGCCATGAAGGCGTCGGAGCTTTTGTAAAACGCCGCGCCAAAAAAGATCACGGTGTCGAGCGCGCTGCCGAACACAGTCGAGGTAAAAGGCGCGAGCCACCAGCGCGTGCTGCGCCGCAGGCGGGAAAACACGGCAATATCCACCACCTGCCCCACCACATAGGCCAGAAAGCTGGCCAGCGCGATACGTGCGGCAAAGACGTTGAAATGCGCGAGACCACTGCCCGTCCATACACCATCCACAAACAGCACCGACACCAGGTAGGAAACTGCCAACGCCGGCAGCATGGCCCAGAAGATGATGTGGCGCGCCAGCGAAAAACCAAACACCCGCGACGTGAGGTCGGTGGTGAGGAAGATGAAGGGGAAAGTAAAAGCCCCCCACGTGTTATGAAAACCGCCAATGCTGAACGGAAACTGCACCAGGTAGTTGCTGGCCGTGATAACAACAACGTGCCAGAAGCTGAGCCAGATCAGCGCCTTGCGTTTTTGTTCGGGGCTGAAGATGTAGGGGGTGGTCATACAGATGGAAAAACGGCAGAAAGCGCAATTGTCTTTCAAAACTGGATCGGCTCAAAGTCGGCTTTGCCCACGCCGCATTCCGGGCAGCGCCAGTCATCGGGTACCGCACGACAGGGCGTACCCGGTGCAATGCCGTGGTCGGGCATGCCCGCAGCGGGGTCATACACCAGGCCGCACACCATGCAGATAGAGCAGGTTTCGTCGTTTGTTGTGCCCATGGTTGTTTCATCCGCAATGGGCAGGTGGTTCAGTCATCATCGTCGTCCTTTTGCTTGTCGTGGTGCTGGTCTGCCGTTTGCGCAAGCCCATGGTCACGGCGTTTTTTCTGGCTTTCATTGTTGGCCGCCGGGTTTAGCAAGCCGCCGGGCGTTTGCTGCCATTGCCACGCCGCAAACCCCAGTGCGCCCAACAGCACCAACGCCGCCAGCCAGGTGCGTGGTTGTTTGACCAGATCCGGGCCGGGGCCGGGAATGCGGCCGGTGACCATCGTCCAGGGCATATTGCGCTTGCGCAGGATGGACAGCAACAGCACCACGCCGATATGTGCCAGTGCCAGCGCAAACACGCCGTTGCCGAGCACTTCGTGCACTTCCTTGATCCATCGGCCCACTACATCGCGCCAGCCGTGGTACAGGCCATAGCCCGAGAGTGTCAAGGGAATGGCCAGCAGCAGCAAGGCCACAATCAACCACGCCATCAGCAGGTTCTGCCCTTGCCGCCAGGGTGATGCTGCACCTGTGCCGGATGATGCAAAACTGCGCAGCCACGCCCCCACGCCGCCCAGCTTGCGCAGCATCACACCCAAACGCGCCTGCGGCGGGCCGACGATGCCGTAGACCAGCCGGAAAGCCAGCAGGCCGATCATGGTGTAGCCCAAGGTCACATGCACCGCGCGCAGGCCATCGCTTTCTGCCGTTATGTAAGCGCCAAACAGCGTCAACGCAAACAGGGCATGGAACATGCGGATGGGCGCATCGACCGTGCGGCGACCGGGAGTTGGAGCAGCGCCTTGCCCGGCGCTGGAGGGGGTGGGAGCGGATGAAGTCATGATGCTGATTTTTCAAATATGCACATGAATCGCATGATGAGGACCAAGACTTGGCGCACGCATAGCAATGCCTGCTCAAGATTCCCGTTGCGGTGGCTGGTTGAGGATCAACCGCACTTTCAAGCCCTGCGTAAACTGGCTGGCATCGTCCAGTTCCAGCCGCCCGTCCAGCCGCGCGGCAATGGTCTTGACAATCGACAGGCCCAGGCCCGAGCCGGTTTGCTCCGTGCCGAGCACGCGGTAGAACGGGTCGAGCACGCGCTGGCGTTCTGCGGCGGGGATGCCGATGCCGCTGTCTTCCAC
>JAUNUE010000069.1:2155-8419 GCA_030538335.1 Allobrachymonas sp.
GCGCCTTCCTGCCGCGCTGACAAATCGACTTTTCCGCCTGCGGGCGTGTAGCGGATGGCGTTGTCGACGAGATTGCGCACCAGCGTGAACAGGTCCATTTCGTGCGCTTGCACATGCATCTCATCGCCGTCGGCCAGCCCTACATCCAGCCCCTTTTCCTGCGCCAGCGGCAGCAGGTCTTCCAGCACGCGGCGGTACAAAGCGCGCACTGCCACAGTCTGCATCGGCTCTGCGTGGCTGGCCTGCTGTGCCCGTGCCAGGTTCAATAACTGATCCAGCAAATGGCGGTTGCGCGCAATGCCTTGTTGAAGGGTCAGCAGGCGCGCCTGCGCTTCGTCAGTTAGCGGCGTGGCGCCCAGCCTTTCGGCCTGCAACGACAAGGCGGTGAGTGGCGAGCGCAACTCATGCGCCGCATCGGCCACAAAGCGGCGTTGCTGTTGCATGGCGGCATCAACCCGCCCCAGCAGGCGGTTGATGGCGGTAACGAAGGGCCGTATTTCGCTGGGCAAATCGGCCGCAGGCATGGCGTGCAGATCGTGTTCGTTGCGTGCATCCATATCTTGTGCCAGCCGGCTGACGGGGCGCAGCATATGGCGGATCAAGGCCACCACCATGAGCAGCAGCAAGGGCACCAGCACCAAAAGCGGCAGCACCGTGCGCCAGGCGCTGTCATGGGCAATTTCATCGCGGATGGCAATGGATTGCGACAAGGCTACGCGCTGGCCGTTGTGCATGGTCTTGACCATGACACGGTAATTGCTGTTCTGGATGCGCACGGTGTGCAGGCCGTCTTTCAACGCGGCAGGCAGCGCAAGGCCGCCTGCGATGGCGGCTTCTCCGGCTTGGGGCAGTGTCTGCACCAGCAGATGGTGCTCGTCTTCGTCTTCGTCATCGTCGTCATCCTCATCGTCGTCTTGCTGGCGCAAGATGCGATGCTTCGGGTTTATTGGGTCGGCCTGACGTGCCAATACAGTGGCCGCCTGCCGCAGGATGTCGTCCTGCAACTCACGCGCATCGTCCAGTGCGCTGAGAAAAGAAAACACACCGGCCACGATGGCGGTGCACACTACAGCCAGCGACAGCCACAGCCCCAGGCGAAACTGGATCGAATGTTTCATGGCTGCTTGGCCACCATCCACCCCGCGCCGCGCACGTTCTTGATGGCGCTGCTGCCCAGTTTTTTGCGCAAGGCGTGGATCAGAAATTCGATGGCGTTGCTTTCCACCTCTTCGCCCCAGCCGTACACGCGGTCTTCAAGGTCAGAGCGCGACAGGATGGCGCCCGGCCGCACCATCAGCGCATGCAACAGCGCAAATTCGCGGTTGGACAATTGCACCGGCTCCTGGCCCATAGCTGTGGCCTCGTGCGTGGCCGGGTCCAACGTCAGCCCGGCACTGGTCAGCACCGGCTCGGCCACGCCGCCTTTGCGCCGCTGCACGGCACGCATACGCGCCAGCAGTTCGGGCATGGAAAAAGGCTTGAGCACATAGTCGTCAGCGCCACCATCAAGCCCCCGGATGCGGTCTTCCACACCATCGCGCGCGGTGATGATAAGCACTGGTATGGCGTTGCGCTGGTTGCGCACGGTGCGCAACACCTCCATGCCGTCTTTGCCCGGCAGACCGAGGTCAAGCAACAGCATGTCGTAATGCTGGGCTGCAAGCGCAGCCAGTGCCGCCTGGCCGTGCTTGACCCAGTCAACGGCGTAAGACGCATCTTTCAACGCGGCCTGCATGGCTGCGCCGATCATGGCATCGTCTTCTACCAGCAGTATGCGCACAAGGCTGCCTTTGTCTGGTTGTCAGCAGCCGTTCAGGCCACCGTTATCAATCATCATGGTCATGGTCGATTTCATGCGAAAGGATGGCTCCCGTGCTGGCATTGACCTTGATCTCGTGCTTGCTCCTTTGCGCATCGACCAGGTCGATTTCGTAATAGGAAGTGCGCTTGCGCTTGTTTTCAAAATCGGTTTCGGTCACCCGGCTGTTGGGTACCTGCTTTTGGGCGATGGCAATGGCCTGCTCGCGCGAAATGGAAGCTTGGGTGCTGCCCGCTGTTTGTGCATGGGCGACGCTGCCCAAGGCAAGGGCTGCTGCGATGGCGGCAAAAGAGAAAGTACGTTTCATGGTTGGCTCCTGTGGTGTCCAAACGCCCGATTGCGGTTGGTACAGGCGTCATCATGCAAGGCTAAAGTTAGCCCTGTCTTAGTGGATGCGGCAATTCTGTAAAAGATGGTTTGAGCGTTCAGCCATGCGCCAACAGCCATTGCTGCAAATCGGCCACCGAGTGCGCAGTGTGCAGCGGGCGCAGCGCGGCCAGACCAGTGGCATCGTGTGCGCCGTAGCTCACGGCTACCGCAGGGCAGGCGGCGTTGTGCGCCATGCGCAGGTCGTGCGAGGTGTCGCCAATCATCAGCGTTTGCACCGGTGCGGTGTTGAGTTCGTCCATCAACTCGTGCAGCATCAGTGGGTCGGGTTTGCTTGCGGTCTGATCGGCGGTGCGGGTGGCATCGAATACGTGGCGCAGGCCCACGGCTTCCAGCGCTTCGTCCAGCCCCGCACGGCTTTTGCCGGTGGCCACCGCCAGCAGATGGCCGCGGCCCTTGAGCGTGAGCAGCAGGTTGTGCACACCCTCGAACAGGGTAATGTCATTCTGGTGCTTGCGGTATTGCTCGCGGTAGGCTTGCGCCAGCAACGGCAGGCGATGCGAGGGCACATCGGGTGCCACCTGCTCCAGCGCCTGTTGCAGGCTCAGGCCGATCACGTGCCGCGCCGCATCGGCACTCGGCGGCTTGCCGCCCACTTCCACCACTGCGGCCTGGATGCTGCGCACAATGCTGCCCGCTGAATCGAACAGCGTGCCGTCCCAATCAAAAACAACCAGGGGATAACGGCGGGTGCGGAAGGCAGGCGTGGGATGCGACATGGTGCATGGATTATCACGCAGCCTCAGGGTTTCTCCGACTGGATGACAGACGTGGACTGGTTTCGGTTTGTATCCAGCGCAGGCAGTTCGGGCAGTACCGGGCTGCCGCCCAGCGCCTGGTACAAGGCGACGTGGTTTTGCAAGCGCGCCAGCGCCGCATCACGCACGGCAAGTTCGGCGCTGCGGCGCGCCTCTTGCGCATCGAGCCATTGCTTGAGCGAGGCCGCGCCCGAGCGGTAGCGCACTTCGGTGAGTTGCTCCACACGCACGGCCTGGTCGCGCGCCTGCTGTTGCAGTTGCCACTGGCGCAGCAGATGCTGGCGGTTGCTCAGTGCGTTTTCTGCATCGACCAGCGCCTTGTACAGAGTCTGGCGGAAATTGACCACCGCCAGCTCGTAGTTGTTTTTGGACGTGGCGATGTTGCGCTGCATCTCGCCGATGTTGAGGAAAGGCAGCGCCAGACCAACGCCCAGGCTCAGCGAGGGATTGCTCAAAACATTCTTGAGTACGCTGCTGGAGCTGCCCAACCCACTGGTCAGGCTGAAGCCCGGCAGGTAGCTGGCGCGCGTGGCATCGGTCTGCGCCAGCGTGCCACGCAAACGCATTTCGGCAGCCTGCAGATCGGGGCGGCGACCCAGCACATCGGCAGGCACACCCTCGGCAATGCGCGGCAATTTGCCCAGATCGGGCAGTTGCGGGTTGCGCGCGGCTTCGGGCAACTGGCCGGGCGGCGCATCGAACAAAATGGCCAGTGCGTTTTGCAACTCGGTGCGCTGCTGGGCAATTTGCTCGGCGCTGGATTGCTGGCCCGCCAGCGCCTGGCGCGACTGCGCCAGATCCAGCCCGGAAATAGCCCCGGCCTGGTATTGCACCTGCGCCAGTTCCAGCGTTTTTTCGGCGCGGCGCAGGCTGTCTTGCTGGGTCAGCCACTTCTGTTCGGCCACGGCCAGTTGCCAGTAGGTATTGAGCACGCTGGCCACCAGCGTTTGCGCGGCAGCCTGCCGGTCTTGCTGCGTCGCTGCGGCTTCCCACTGGGCGGCGCGGCTTTGGCTGGCGAGTTTGCCCCACAGATCCAGCTCCCAACTGGCACCCAGCGAGGCACTGTAGCTACGGTTCCAGCCGTTGCCGGTTTCGCCTGTGGGGCTGGTGACGGCATCGCCCTCCAGCCTGCGGCTGGCACCCGCCGAGCCGCTGCCGCTAAAGCTGGGCAGGCGGTTGCCCAAGGCGTTGCCCGCGGCCAGGCGCGCATTGCGCAAGCGCCAGCCTGCGGCCGTAAGGTCGTTGTTGCGTGCCAGCGCCAGTTCCACCAGCTCGTTCAGGCGCGGGTCGTCAAAGGCTGTCCACCAGTGGTCTTGCAACACGTCCTGCATGATCTGCGCATCGCTGCGGGCGGGCGCGTTAGCATGCGCCCACTGCGTGGGAATCTGCACGTCCGGGCGCTGGTACGGCGTGCTGCAGGCAGCCAGCAGGGCGGCGCTCAGCACGCTACAGGCAAGCAGGGACAGGCGGCGGGGCTTGGTTTGCATCATTTCCATATTTCCTTGCAATTCGTTTCCCTCTTTCTGTTTTTGGGTGTGCATCTTTTTTTACCCCTCTCCCCAACCCCTCTCCCACAAGGGGCGAGGGGCTTGCAGCAGGGATGCGGACTCCCGCCTTCGCGGAAAGGACGGATGCGGGCTGTGCGCATTCAAAAAAGGAACCAATACATGTGGGCAGAACCTTTCCATATGCCATCCGGCTGCACAAAACGCTCCTGTCTTTCCTCCGTGTCTCTGTGCCTCTGTGTTCTGTTCTTTTCCGCGTCTTTTGCGTATCTTCTGCGACCTCTGCGTCCGGCTGTTTTACTGGCGTGACAAAGCATCCACAGGATCCAGTTGCGCCGCACGCCTTGCGGGCAAAAAGCCGAACAGCACGCCAATCAAGGTGGACACGGTAAAAGCCGCCACCATCGACGCCACCGAAAACACCATGCGGAAGCTGCTGACGGCCTGGTTGAAGGTGAGGCCGATCAACAGCGCCAGGCTCACGCCCAGCGCACCGCCCAGCAGACACACCAGCACGGCCTCAATCAAAAACTGGCGCAGGATGTCGCCCTGGCGCGCGCCCACGGCCATGCGCACGCCAATTTCCTGCGTGCGCTCGGTCACAGAAACGAGCATGATGTTCATCACGCCGATGCCGCCCACGACCAGCGAGATCAGCGCAATGGCCGAGACCAGCAGCGTCATGGTGGCAGTGGTTTTTTCCACTGTCTGGCGAATGCTGTCACTGTTCATGGTGAAAAAATCTTCCTTGCCGTGGCGTTGTGTGACGAGCGCCGTCACGCCCGATTCAGCGGCCTTGCTGTCCACCCCGTCGTGGATGCGTACCGTGATTTCGCGCAGGTAGGTGGTGCCCAGCATGCGCGACATGACCGTGGTGTACGGCAGCCACACGGTCAGGCTGTCGTTGGCGCCCCACGGGCTGTCTTTCTTGGCGGTTACGCCGACCACGCGTGCGGGCACATTGCCCAGCAGGATGACCTTGCCCAACGGGTTTTCGCCATTGGGGAAGAAGGCATCTTGCGTATTCGGGTCGATGACCGCATCCTGCGTGCGGCGCAACACGCTGTCTTCGTCAAAGGCGCTGCCGTTCTCAATGGTGTAGCCGCGCACGCGGAAAAACTGCTCGCCCACGCCCGACACGGTGGTGGTTTTATCGACGTTGCCGCGCCGCGCCGTAACCGAGGTCTGCACACCGGGCGTCACGCTGTCAACATAAGTGAGTTGCGCAATCGCCTGCGCATCGTCGGCCGTGAGCGAACGCACGCGCCCGGCACGCCGGTCGCCAAAGCCTTCGCCGGGATACAGCGTGACGGTGTTGGTGCCCATGTCGCTGATGTCGGCCAGGATTTTCTGCCGCGAGCCTTCGCCCAGCGCCACCACCGCCACCACCGAGGCAATGCCGATGATGATGCCGAGCATAGTCAGCAACGTGCGCAGCTTGTGCCCTACCATCGCACGAACGGCCATCTGCGCGGCTTCGCCCACGCGGCCCCACACGGCAGCCCAGCCTTCTTTCTGCGCCGCCACGCGCGGTGCGGTGCCGGTGGTTTGGGGCACAGCTTCGCCTTCAGGGGTGTTGGCGCGGTCGGCCACAATGCAGCCGTCGCTGATTTCGATGATGCGCTGGGCGTGGCTGGCGACCTGCGCATCGTGCGTGACGAGGATGATGGTGTGGCCGTCGGCGTGCAACTCCTTGAGGATGTTCATCACCTCCACGCCGCTGGCGCTGTCGAGTGCGCCTGTTGGCTCATCGGCCAGGATCACGTCGCCGCCGTTCATGAGCGCGCGCGCAATC
>JAUNUE010000070.1 GCA_030538335.1 Allobrachymonas sp.
AACTGCACAGACAGGTGGGTTACTTGATCTGCAAGCTCCAGGTCACGCCCGTGGCGCCGGTCTCGCGAAAATCAATGCGCACAGGCACCTTTCGGTTGGGGCAGTTGACCAACCACACCTCCTGCCACGCTCTCGCCCCGGCCTTGCCTTCGGGCAGACGGGTGACATAAGACGTCAAACCGGCAGGGGCGTTGCAGCCGCGCGCTGCCAGCGCGCTGTGCACGCCCATCATGGCGTCGCGCTGGAGTTGTTCGTTCGCCATGGTGCCTTGCTGAACGGCATCAGGCACTTCGGTCGGAGCTTGTTGGGCCGAAACCAATGCGGGCGCAAGCGCCAGCAGGCAAGCAAAAAGAATACGTCGCATCATTTTCTCCCGTAAAAAATGGGGATCAGCCATTGTGCCTTTTTATCAGGCAGGATTTTCCCGCATTGCACAAAACGCCTGATGTGCGTGGCTGCAGAAGGTGTAGCATGGTTGCCATTCCCCTTCGATTCTTCCCCTGCACGCAAGGAGCTTTTCATGAGCAACCCCATCATGCGCCTGGACGGCAAAGTGGCCTTTGTGACTGGCGCCGCCAGTGGCCTGGGCAAACGCATTGCCGAAGTGTTTGCGCAAGCGGGCGCGGCTGTGGCCGTGGTCGACCTGAATGCCGCTGCGGCACAGACCGTGGCCGATGCCATTGCTGCACAGGGCGGACGCGCCTTGGCCATTGGCCTGGACGTGACCGACGAAGCGGGAGTGGACGCTGCTGTAGAACGCACCGTCAAGGAACTGGGCGGTTTTGACGTGCTGGTGAGCAACGCCGGTGTGCAAATCGTGTCGCCCTTGCAGGACTTTGCCTTTGCCGACTGGCGCAAGGTCATGGCCGTGCACCTCGATGCAGGCTTTCTCACCAGCCGCGCCGCCATGCACGCCATGATCGCTTCAGGCAAGGGCGGCAGCATCATCCTCATGGGCTCGGTGCACTCCAAAGAAGCCTCCAAGCTCAAGGCCCCTTATGTGGCGGCCAAACACGGGCTGGAAGGCCTGGCCAAAGTCATCGCCAAGGAAGGCGCGCAGTACAACATCCGCAGCAATGTGGTTTGCCCCGGCTTTGTGCGCACGCCGCTGGTCGACAAGCAGATTCCCGAACAGGCCGCCGCGCTGAACATGAGCGAAGAAGACATCATCAAGAAGGTGATGCTCAAGGACACGGTAGACGGCGAATTCACCACGCCCGAAGACATTGCCCAGCTCACGCTGCTGTTTGCCAGCTTCCCGACCAATGCGCTGACGGGGCAATCCATCGTGGCCAGCCACGGCTGGTGCATGCACTAGCAGCCCGCATCAAGACAAAAGCCCCTGGAATTGCTCCCAGGGGCTTTTGTTTTGACAACCAGCAAACGGCTTATCGGAACAGGGTGCGGCTGGTGCCGCGCGTGAGTTCGACCGTGCCGCCACCGCCACGGCTGACAATCACCATGCCGGTGTTGCCGGTATCGGCATACACGGGGTTGCCATTTTGCTCGGCCACTTTGCTGAAGCGCATGATGCGCCCGCCGTTGAGTTGCGCGTCGGCGTAGAACTGCATGTCGCCAGGAATGCCCGCAGTATCCATCTCAAAATAGCGCACGCGCAATTCTTCTCCGGCATTGCTGGTGTAGGAAATCCAGTGCGTGCGGCTGGCCATTTCGGCTTCGTCGAGCTGGTATTGCTCCACAGGGCTGAGGGGGCGTGGCGCAGGGGCTACCGGCGCAGGCTGGGGAGCAGGCTGGTACACGATGATCGGTTGCTGCTCGGGCATGGTGACGCAGCCAGCCAGTGCTGCAGCGCCTGCTGCCGCCAAAGAAACGAGCGCAATACGGGGATGGGCCATGATGACTCCGTAGGAAGAAGGGAGTTCAACTATAGCCAAAAAATATAACGACCGTGCTATTTGCGCGCCCGCACAATGCAACAGGATTTTTCAGGCAGTCAGCCCAACCAGCCGCGTTGCTGCAGATGGCTTACGGTGCGCGCTGCTGCGCCCCGGTGCGCCTGGCTGAAAGCGCGTGCAGCCTGCTGCATGGTCTGCAAGCGGTGGGCATCATCAGACAGCAACACATCCAGCGCCTGCTGCACCGCCTGAGCCATGTCGGCGCGGCGCAAGGCCGCGCCTGCTGCAATCGCCTGCTCACTGGCTTCGCTGAAGTTGAAGGTGTGCGGCCCCAGCAGCACCGGGCAACCGCAGGCGCAGGCCTCGATCAGGTTCTGCCCGCCGAGCGCCTCGAAACTGCCGCCCATCAAGGCGAGGTCGGCCATGGCGTAGTACATGGGCATTTCGCCCATGCTGTCACCGAGCCAGACGGTGGTTGATGTGCCCGCGGCAAGCATTTCAGTGCTGCGCCTGTGCACCGCAAAATCCGCTGTTTGCAACAGGGCGGCGACTTCATCAAAGCGCTGCGGATGCCGCGGCACCACCAGCCATTGCACCGCCTCGCGCTGTTCTGCGGACAAGGCTTGCAGCGCCTGCAGCCACATCGCTTCTTCGCCCTCGCGGCTGCTGGCCAGCAAGGCCACACGGCGAGGCGTTGCTTCGTGCGCCTGCCAGCGCTGGCGCAAGGCGCGCCCCTGCTCCATCAAGGCGGCATCGGGCACGGCGTCGAATTTGAGGTTGCCGGTGACCAGCACCGGGTCGGCACCGAGCGTGCGCAAGTGCGCTGCATCCTGCTCCGTTTGTGCAAAGGCCATCGCCAGACTGCCATAGGTTTGCTGCGCAAAACGGGGCAGGCGGTGCCACTGGCGCAGGGTCTTTTCGCTGAGCCGCGCATTGACCAGCGCCACCGGCACCTTTTCTTGCTGGCAGGTGCGCAGCAGTTGCGGCCAGATTTCGGTCTCCAGCATCAAGCCCACACGCGGGCGAAAGGTCTGTACGAAACGTTTTACCGCACCTCGTTCATCCCACGGCAGCCAGACTTGCAGATCGCCCGCGTGCAGCAGCTTTTGCCCTTCTTGCCTGCCAGTAGCGGTGCCGTGCGTCAGCAGCAGACGCAAACCGGGTTGGGCCTCGCGCAGCGCCTGCAGCAAAATGCCCGCTGCGCGTGTTTCGCCCAGCGACACCGCATGCACCCACACCCATTGTCCGGCGTGGGCTTGGGCCTGCTCCCGCTCTTGCGTGGTGTAATCGGCAAAGCGCTGGTGTACCGCGTGCAGGTAACCCGGCTCCTGCGCACCGCGGCGCTGCAGCTTGCGCAGCAGCAACGGGCGGGCCATGCGCCACAGCAAGTTGTACAAGGCAAGGATCATGACCGCGCAGCCTGCGCTTTATAGCTAAGCCTGAAAATAATTGGACACCGTTCGTCCTGAGGCCTGTCCTGAGCAAAGTCGAAGGGTATCGAAGGGGAAGATACCTTGCATGAGGGCTTCGATACCTCAGCCCGAACGGATCGGTAGGAAATTGTCAAATTATTTCTCGGAATGCCTTTATACGGCTGCAAGGAAAGGGTAGTCGGTGTAGCCCTTCTCGCCCGGCGTATAGAAGGTGGTGTTGTCAAAGGCGTTGAGCGCGGCGTTTTGTTCCACGCGCTGCGGCAGGTCGGGGTTGGCGATAAAGGCCTTGCCAAACGCCACGGCATCGGCCGCGCCTGCGGCAAGGGCGGCATTGGCTTCTTCTGCTGAATACGCCATATTGCTGATCAGCACACCCTGGTAATGTTCACGCACCACCGCCAATACATCGCCCGGCTGCTTTTGCAGGATGTCGCCCCGGATCAGGTGCAGGTAGGCCAGACCAAAGCGGTTCAGTTCCTTGGCAAGGTAAGTGGCCAGGCCCGCGGGGTCGCTGTCGATCATGTCGTTGGCGCTGTTGAGCGGCGAGATGCGTACGCCGACCTTGTCGCTGCCAATGGCGGCGTTGACGGCTTCGATCACTTCAAACAGCAGGCGCGCACGGTTGGGAGTGCTGCCACCGTAGCCATCGCTGCGCTGGTTGCAGCCATCGCGCAGGAACTGGTCAATCAGGTAGCCGTTGGCGCCGTGGATTTCCACACCGTCAAAACCGGCCCGCATGGCGTTTTTTGCGCCTTGCGCAAAGGCTTCAACAATGGCAGGAATTTCGTGCTCGGCCAAGGTATGCGGCACGGCATGGGGCTGCCTGCTGCCATCGGGCGTACCCTTGTCGCCCGAAAGCGCCACGCTGCCTGATGAGACCGGCACCGTATCATCGTTCCAGGCCGGATGCGCTGCGCGCCCGGCATGCCAGATCTGCAAAACGATCTTGCCGCCCTTGGCGTGCACGGCATCAGTCACCTGCTTCCAGGCCTGCACCTGCGCGTCGTTGTAAATGCCGGGTTCGGTGGCAAAAGCCGAAGTGTTCGGCATGACCATGCTGCACTCGGCCACGATCAGGCCGGCGCTGGCGCGTTGGCCGTAGTACGTCGCCATCAGCGCGTTGGGCAGGTGCGCACGGTCGGCGCGGCAGCGCGTGAGCGGCGCCATGACGAAGCGGTTGCGTGCCTTGATGCTGCCGTACCGGATCGGTGAAAACAGGGTGGTGGTCATTTGAATCTCCTTGGCAAAGAGTTTGTGCATTCAATGCGCGGCCGCGCCCAGCACCGCATCGGGCTTGACCTGTTTGAGCAGGCCGACCATGCAGTCTTGAATACGTTCGAGCGCCGCCTGCGTATGGCCTTCAAAGCGCAGCACCAGCACCGGCGTGGTGTTGCTGGCGCGGATCAGACCGAAGCCATCGCTCCAGTCCACCCGCACGCCGTCAATGCCGTTGACCTGCGCCTCGGCGGCAAGCTGCTGTTGCGCCAACGGCAACAATTGCGCGGCGATGTGATGCGGTTCGCCTTCAACACAAGCCACATTGATTTCAGGCGTGGAAAAACTCGTGGGTAGCGCGTTGAGCACGGCGCTCGGGTCGGCATGGCGACTCAAGATTTCGAGCAGGCGTGCACCTGCGTAGGTGCCGTCGTCAAAGCCGTACCAACGCTCCTTGAAAAAGATGTGCCCGCTCATCTCACCGCCCAGTGGCGAATCGAGTTCTTTCATCTTGGCCTTGACCAGCGAATGGCCGGTGCGGTACATCAGCGGCGTGCCGCCCGCAGCCTCAATGGCCGGGGCCAGCCGCTGCGAGCATTTCACGTCGAACACGATGGTGCCACCCGGCACGCGCGTGAGCACGTCTTGCGCAAACAGCATCATCTGTCGGTCGGGGAAGATGTTCTGCCCGTCTTTGGTGACAATACCCAAGCGATCACCATCGCCGTCAAACGCCAAGCCGAGTTCGGCATCGCTGCTGGCCAGCGCCTGTTGCACATCGCGCAGGTTTTCAGGCTTGCTCGGGTCGGGGTGGTGGTTGGGGAAATTGCCGTCCACTTCGCTGTGCAACTCCTGCACCTCGCAACCCAGCGTACGGAAGATCGCCGGGGCCGAAGCGCCCGCCACGCCGTTGCCGCTGTCCACCACGATTTTCATGGGGCGCGCCAGTTGCACACTGGCGGTGATTTTGGCCGTGTAATCGGCCAGCACATCGGCCTGGCGCACGCTGCCACTCGGTTGCAATACCCAACTTTCGTCTTCGATGATGCGACGCAAACCCTGGATCTCATCGCCATAAATGGCACGCCCCGCCAGCACCATCTTGAAACCGTTGTGGTTCTTCGGGTTATGGCTGCCCGTAACCTGGATGCCGCTGTCGCACAGCGTATGCGCGGCGAAATACAGCATGGGCGTGGTTGCCAGACCAATATCAATCACCTGTACGCCTGCCTCTACCAGCCCTTCGATCAGCGCTGCGGCCAATGCCGGGCCACTCAGCCGCCCGTCACGTCCCACCGCCACGGTTGGGCTGCCCAACTGCAGGGCGCGCGTGCCAAAGGCACGGCCCAAAGCCCGTGCCACTTCAGGGGTCACGGTGGTCGGCACTACGCCGCGGATATCGTAGGCTTTGAAGATGGAAGGGTTGATGTGCATGGGTCGCGGGGCGGTGCCGCCTGAAGAAGAAAACAATCAGTGATTGTAGGCATTCGCGCTCTTCGCCTCATGAGGAGAGAAGGCGGTTACTGCACGGAAAGCGCAAGCCAATGGCATGAATATTGCTGCCTATGCATGACACATATTATTTTTGCATTGTGCTTGCTTGATCTGACAGGATTTGCGCCTCAAAAAAAGAACAACCGTTCTCTATTGGCAAAATCCGTCATAAGTACTACAATGAACCTAATCCGTTGCGTATTTTTACCCAATTCTTGGCTATAGAGGTGCAGTATGAGCGGCACTGTTCCGGGGAAAAAACTACACCAGGTCTGGAGCAACAACCCTTCGGGCGCGTTTGCTATCGCCTTCATGAGCGCCTTGCGCTTTCACAAGGAAAAATGGGACTGGGCCGATCAGGCCAGTGATGCCCTGTGGTGGGTGGTGGACGACGCCGCGCTGAGCCATGGCGAAGCCCTGCAACTGGTGCAAAAGCACATCCAGTTGGGCAAACCTGCAGTGGCCTTGCCCAAAGGCGCCAACAGCCTGGTGAGCCTGCCTGCCGGATGGAAGCGGTTTGACGTACCCGTGCGGCCGGCCGATGTGTTTTGCTGGACGCATGGCGAGAAAAAGCGCTTTGTCACCCCTGCCGAGCCATCAGAGACCGAGAAATCGCCCAATGCCAAAGCGGTCAGCGAACAAAAGCCAGCCCCGGCCCAAAAGGAATCCCCCATTCTGAGCCCACACCCCTGGCGCGAGGGCCGGTTCAAGCTGATCCAGTGGCCCAGCCTGCGCGAGTACCAGGGCGATGTTGCCATCACCACCGGCATTGGCCGCCTGATGGGCATGTTCATTACCTACGCCCACGCGGTGGAAGTGTCGGGCATCAACATCATCACCCTCAACGCGATTCTGGCCGAGGCCTATGCCAACGGAAAAATGAAGGTAGAGCCTGTCTCGCTCGCGGGCTGATCAGCTCTTTTTGCGCCCCAGTGCTGCCGTCAGCGCCTGGCCCAGACGATCAGCCACTTGCTCCCACGGCGCAGGCACGCCGCAAGCGCTCAAATCAACCACTTTCAAATCCGGGTATCCGCACGGATTGATGCGCGCGAATGGCTCCAGATCCATGGCCACGTTCAGCGCCACGCCGTGGTAGCTGCAGTGGCGGTGCACTTTCAGGCCGATGGCGGCGATTTTGCCCAGCCCGGTGAATGCGGTGTCTGATGGCGCACGGTGGCTGGCTCCATCTCCATCCATGCGCACATAAATGCCAGGTGCGCCCGGCACGCGCTGGCCTTCGATGCCGTAGCTGGCGAGCGTGTGCAGCACCGCTTCTTCGATGCGGCGCACCAGTTCCTTGACGAAATAGCCCGTGCGGCGCAGATCAACGAGTGGATACGCCACCACCTGCCCCGGCCCGTGGTAGGTAATCTGCCCGCCGCGGTCGGTCTGCACCACGGGGATGTCGCCGTGCGCCAGCAGATGCTCGGGCCTGCCAGCCAGCCCCTGCGTGAACACGGGTGGGTGCTGGCACAGCCAGATTTCATCGGGCGTCTCTGCCGTGCGCGCCGCGGTGAAGGCGCGCATTTCTTCAAATGCGCGGGCGTAATCCAGCACGCCGCGCTGGCGCAGCAGCGGGGCGGCTGGTGGCATTTACAGCACCACCTTGACCATGGGATGCGCAGTCAGCGCACGGTACAAGTCGTCGAGCTGCTCGCGGCTGGTGGCGGTAACGGTAATGGTTACGCCCAGGTACTTGCCGCCCGAGCTGTTGCGCAGTTCGATGGTGGACGCATCAAACTGCGGATCATGCGCCTTGGCGACTTCGGTGATGGCGTTGACAAAGCCGTCCACCTTGTCGCCCATGACCTTGATCGGAAAGCTGCAGGGGTACTGGATGGGCGATTCCTGCCCGGCCGGGCAAGCGCTTGCAGGTGGCGTGGCACCGTTGGCGGAAGGGTTCTGTTTGGGGTCGTTCATGGGGCTATCTCCAAACGCTATATATAGTGGTCAAACGGGTTTTTTCAATGCAGATGTTCGCTTCGCAGGCCGCCAAGCCTACGCCAGCTCTGCCACAGACGCTAAAGCACCGTATCCCAATGCATGAAGAGTGCATAGCCTTAGTATCTATCCAATCATCCGGGATGCGACACTACGCTTATTTCAACGCCTTATACCGCATCCGCTTGGGCTTGGCTCCCTCTTCGCCCAAACGCTTGACCTTGTCGGCCTCGTATTCCTGGTAGTTGCCGTCAAAGAACGTCCATTGCGAGTCGCCTTCCGCCGCGAGGATATGCGTGCAGATGCGGTCGAGGAACCAGCGGTCGTGGCTGATGACCATGACCGATCCGGCGAATTCGAGCAGCGCATCTTCGAGCGCGCGCAGGGTTTCCACGTCGAGGTCGTTGCTGGGTTCGTCAAGCAATAGCACGTTGCCGCCCTGCATCAGCGTTTTGGCCAGGTGCAGGCGGCCGCGCTCA
>JAUNUE010000071.1:0-4248 GCA_030538335.1 Allobrachymonas sp.
ATCTCCTGCATCTGCAATGCCAGCTCGATGTAGGGCCCCTCTTGTCCCGGCTCGGGCACGGTGCTTACGCGCAAGGTCCACAACTGGCCGTCGGCTGCAGCCAAAGCCAATCCTGGGGCATGTGCGGGCGTCAAGGGTTCAAGGCGCACGCCATCGCGGCTCAGGCTGAGCGGCTGTACCCAGGCAGTGTGTGACATGTGCATTCTGAGGAAATGAAGCGATATGTCAGGCCACCTGGCGCGCAGCAAGCTGTGTTTGCAGGCGGGCTTTGGCTTCGGGCCAGGCATCGGCAGCCATGCTGTAGAGCAGCGTATCGCGGAAAGAGCCATCGCTGCGCACGCGGTCGCCGCGGATGATGCCGTCTTTTTGCACGCCCAGGCATTCAATCGCGCGCTGAAAGGGCAGGTTCATGTGGTCGGTGCGCCAGCCGATCATGCGCGCATCCAGCGCCTCAAACGCATGCTCCATCATCAGGAAGTTGCAGATCGTGTTGACCTGGGTGCGCTGCCAGCTCAGACCAAACCAGGTGTAGCCAATCTCCAGCCGCCGGGCGGCCGACAGGATGTCGTGGTAAGAGGTGGTGCCAATGGCTTTGCCGCTGTCGATGTCGATCACGGCAAGCGCCACGCACCAACCCACTTCCTGCAGTTGTAGGCCTTGTGCAATGCCGCCAGGCACGGCTTCGGGCCGGGGCACATTGGCATACGGCAATTTCCACAAATCGCCGTCAGACACGGCATTGACCAGATCCTGCTGGTGCGCCATCGACAAAGGCTCCAGCCTGATGCCGTGGCCCGATAGGGTCACGGGTTGCGCCCAGCGGCCATTCAGTCTTTTGGCCGTGTCAGGCAAAAAATCGTCCAGGCTCGAATGGCTGTGGCGGGCCTCGTGCGGGTGCGCGTGTGTATAGGTGTAGTCATGCACCTTGTGTTCGTGCGGCATGGTTTCCTGTCCGGAAACAGTCTGGCTGGGGGCAGGGGGACGTTGGTTCATGGATGCAATACGAAAAGAAAATACAGGCCATTCAAATCATGGAACAAGCAAAATCCATACCGGTCTTACATCAGGGTATTGGAACCATGCAGCGCACAGTTTTGCAGGTAAATGGTGCCGTCATTGCCAATTTTGGCAATGCAGCCAGTCACAATGAACTGATTTTGTTCCGGTATCGTGAAAAACAGAATCAATACCACCACAAAACGCCAGCCATTTTACATTTGTGATGAATATATGAAAATACCGTGTAAATAGTGCGTATTGAAAAATATGAATATAAAACAAGTACTTATCGTCGGTGGCGGTCTGGCGGGCATCGTGTGTACGCTGCAATTGCTTGATCAGGGGCTGCCGGTCACGCTGGTCGATCGCGACGTGCCTGACAGGCTGGGCGGTCTGGCCAAAGAGAGCTTTGGCGGCATCTTGATGGTCGATACGCCCGAGCAGCGCCGCCATGGCATCCGCGACCATGTGGACATGGCCCTGCAAGACTGGCTGGCGTTTGGCGGGTTTGCCGCAGAACCGCAAGAGGCCGAATACTGGCCGCGGCAATGGGCCGCGCATTACCTCAACGATTCGCTGCAATATATCTACCATTGGCTGCACAAACGTGGCATCCGTTTTTTGCCGGTGCCGATGTGGGTGGAACGCGGCACTGAGCATGTGCGTGGCAATTCGGTGCCACGCTGGCACGTGGTGTGGGGCACGGGGCAGGGTCTGGTGCAAACGTTGGTGGCACACCTGCAGCAGCACCCGCAACGCAGCAAGCTCACGCTGCTGCACGACCACCGCGTGGAAGCATTGACGTGCAGCGCAGGGCAGGTCAGCGGTTGCCGTGGCGTCCACCAGACCACGGGCGAACCGTTTGAGCTGCACGCCTCCATGGTTGTAATTGCGGCAGGTGGCATCAACGGAGGCGACCTGTCGCAGGTGCGGCAGCACTGGCATGATGATTGGGGCACACCGCCCGCGGGCATGCTCAACGGTTCGCACCAATATGCCGATGGCAGTTTGCACCGCGCGGCAGCCGAAGTGGGCGCCAACCTCACGCACCTCGACCGGCAATGGAACTACGCTGCAGGCATACGGCACTGGCAGCCGCGCAAGCCTTTGCATGGCCTGTCGCTGGTGCCGCCCAAATCGGCGCTGTGGCTCAACGGGCGCGGCCAGCGCATCTGGCCGCCCCTGGTCAGCGGGTTTGATACGCGCGATCTGGTCACGCAATTGTGCGCGCAGTCGCATGGCCATTCGTGGCAATTGATGAACCGCCGTATTGCGCTCAAGGAGTTGGCGATTTCAGGCGCTGAGTTCAACCCCAGCATCCGCAACAAAAGCAAACTCGGGTTTGTGCGCGATGTGCTGTTGGGCAACCGTTGGTTGTTTGATCAGCTTCTCGCACACAGCAATGATGTGGTTGTTGCCCGCACTATCGATGAACTTGCCGACAAGATGAATGCCTTGCAAGGCGAGTCGCTGGTGCAGGCGGCCACCCTGCGCCGCGCGGTGCAGGCGTATGACGCCGAAGTCGACAAAGGCACCGCCAGCACTGATCCGCAGCGCCTGCAGATTGCGCAACTGCGCCAGTGGAAGGGCGACCGGCTGCGCACCTGCAAGGCAGCAAAAATCCTTGACAGCGCCAGCCTGCCGCTCATCGCCATTCGCGAGCACATCATCAGCCGCAAAAGCCTGGGCGGTATCCAGACCAATCTCAACAGCCAGGTGCTGGATGCGCACGGCCAGCCCATTGCCGGGTTGTATGCCATTGGCGAGGCGGCGGGATTTGGCGGTGGTGGCATGCACGGCCTGCGCAGTCTCGAAGGCACATTCCTCGGGGGCTGCATCTACTCGGCACAACGCGCCGCAAGCGCCATCGCGCAGATGCTGGCATGATGCGCATCTGTTGCATTCCAAGGAGTCCGCATGTTCGAGCCGTCCAACAACGCGCCGTATGATCTGCAGCACAACCCGCAGCCCAACCCCTACAGGCGGTTGTTTTTTCTGCCCGTGGTATTTATCGCGCTGAACGTGGCCGTCTGGTTCTGGAGCGTGTCAAAAGGGGTCAGCGTCAGTGCGCCGCATCCGGCGCAACTGCAGCAACTGGGCGGCAACATCGCCCTGCTCACGTTTACCGGCGAACCATGGCGCCTGTTTACCAGCATGTTCCTGCATGCGGGGTTGATGCATCTGGCCTTCAACATGTTTTTTCTGTACCAGATCGGCCCGCTGCTGGTGCGGCGCGAAGGCAACGGCGGTTTTGCCTTGGTCTACTTGGCAGGCGGCCTGGTGGCGAGCATTGCCAGCGCCTGGTGGCAGGCACGCGGTCTGGTGGATACCGACACGCGACGCCTGATTGTGAGCGTGGGCGCATCGGGCGCCATCATGGCCGTGGCTGGTGCGCTGGCCTGGGGTCTGGTCGCTACCAACTACCTGCGCGACAACAGCCCGCCCGATCCCATGGCCAACAAGCAGCTCACCAACGCCTTGTTGCGCACCATCGGGTTCAACGTGGCGTTTGGCTTTCTCATTCCCGGCCTCGACCAGTCCGCACACATCGGCGGTCTGGTGGCCGGTGCGTTGATTGGCGCAGTATGGCCACCGCCTGATGCGGCCTATGTGCAGGCGGGCATGCAGCCGCCCAGTCACACCGCAAGGCGCTTGCTGGCGCTGGTGGTGGCTGTTGTGCTGGTCATGGGTTTTTATGCCCTGGTGCTGGCGCTGTACCGCAACCCCTTGCAAATTTTGCGGCCGCAGTTGCAGTAGCGCATCGCAGGGCGTCGGCTGCCCTGCATTGCGCATGCATTCGGGTAGCGCCGGGAAAAAGGATTTTTCGATGAAACAAACCGCCGCCCAACTTGCCATCCATGCGCTGGGGCAACTCGGCATCCGCACCACCCTGGGCATTCCCGGTGTGCACAACACCGAGCTGTACGATGAACTGGCCAACTCCGCGCAGATCACGCCGCTGCTGGTCACGCATGAGCTGGGCGCGGCTTTCATGGCCGATGCCATCAGCCGCATCGGCTGGGGTGGTGCCCAAGCGCAAGGTGCGGCGCGTAACATCGGCACGCTGGTGATCGTGCCTGCTGCGGGCCTCACGCATGCGGCCAGCGGCATTGGCGAAGCGTATCTGGCAGGTGTGCCCATGCTCATCATCACGGGCGGCATACGCACTGATACGCCGCACCAGTACAAGCTGCATGCGGTCGACCAATTGGAGGTGGCAAAAGGCTTTACCAAGGCCGCGTTTCGCGT
>JAUNUE010000071.1:4258-8360 GCA_030538335.1 Allobrachymonas sp.
TACCGCATCGCCACCAGCGGTTTCCCCGGCCCGGTGCTGGTGGAAATTCCCGTCAACCTGCAGTTGTTTGCAGTGGATGTGCCCGCGCCGCCGCTGTTGCTGCAGCCCGCACCCACACCCGCGCCTGATCTCAACCTTATCGCCCAGGCAGCAGACGCGCTGCTCGGTGCGCGGCAGTGCGGCCTGTTTGTCGGCTGGGGCGCACGCCAGGCGCAGGCTGAACTGGTGCAGATCGCTGAAATGCTGCAAGCGCCTGTCTGCACCACGATGCAGGGGCTGGCGGTATTTCCGGCAGACCACCCGCTGCACACCGGCTTTGGTTGCAGCCGCTCGGCCGTACCGGCATCGCGCCATGCCTTCAAACAGTGTGATGCGCTGCTGGCCGTGGGCACCCGGTTTGCAGAAATTCCCACCGGCAGTTTCGCCATGCAGGTGCCCGAAAACCTGGTGCATATCGACATCGACCCGCAGGTGTTCAACGCCAACTACCCAGCGCGTGTGGCCATTGCAGGTGATGCGCAAGCCGTGCTGGCGGCGCTGTTGCAGGAATTGCAAAAGCGCAACGCGGCCCACCCCGTCAACACGACCTTGCAGCAACAGATTGCCCGCGACAAGGCTGCGTACCAGCAGGAGTGGTTCATGCACGACAGCGCCGACCGCGTCAACCCGGCAAGGTTTTTCAACGCTTTGCGCGAAGCCATGCCCGCCAACAGCATCACCGTGCTCGACGATGGCAACCACACCTTTCTCACCGCCGAGCTGTACCCGCAAGTACAGGGCGCAAGCCTCATCACACCCACCGACTACAACGCCATGGGCTACGCCGTGCCCGCAGCCATTGGCGCCAAGCTCGCCGCGCCAGAACGCGAGGTGGCGGCCATTGTGGGCGACGGCTGCTTTGCCATGACGTGCATGGAAATCATGACCGCCACTGCGAACCAGTTGGGCGTACTGTTTTGCGTATTCAAAGACGGCGCACTGTCGCAAATCGCTCAAGCTCAGCAACGCCCCTACCAGCGCCAGACCTGCACCGTCATGCCACACAGCATCGACCTGCAAGGCGTGGCACAAGCCACCGGCGCAGCCTACGTGGCTGTGGCAAACAACGCAACCATTGCCGAAGCGCTGGCGCAAGCGCGTGCAATGGCTGCACGAGGTCAGCCCGTGATTGTGGATGTCGCCATCGACTACAGCAAGCCCACGGCCTTTACGCTGGGTACCAGTGCGAGCAATTTCAAGACCTTTCCGCTGATGCAGAAGTGGCGCTTTATCAAGCGGATGCTGGCGCGCAAATGGGGTGCATGAATCCGGATGCGATTGCCGAGCGGTCGCTGAAAATAACCAACACCAGTCTCTCACCCGTTCGGGCTGAGCCTGTCGAAGCCCCGTGATGCGCTGAGCCCCAGCCCTTCGACAAGCTCAGGGCGAACGGTCTTGTAGTTGGTAGGGTGGGTGCTTGCACCCACGCGGCATCACTCCTCACCAAAGTTCCCTTCCAGATCAACCGCCAATCCCCACTGCGAAGGCAAACTCCCTTGTGCAATGTAGCGGTGGATGCTGGAATGCGGCCAATCGCTCGCCCTTTGCACCAAACCGTGTTTGACGGGGTTGAAATGGATGTAATCGATATGCCGTTGCAAATCCTCCTCATCGCGGATTTGATGCTCCCAAAATCGCCTTTGCCACAGGCCTTTTTCGTTTTTCCGGGCCTTGCTGGCGCTGCGTTGTGCATGGGGCGCAAAGTGGGCGGAAAAATAATATTTGAGCAAACGCCAGCGCAAAGAAAAATCGCCATCGTTGGGCGGCATTTGCCATAGGGCATGCAAATGATCGGGGAGGATGCAGATGGCTATGGTTTCAACAGGATATTTTTCGTGGGCTTTTTTATAGGCTTGCCGCAACAGGTCGATATGCTGCCACCAGCAGGCGGCTGGTGCGATCCGCCAGGGCAACGGTAAAGAAATAGGTTACACCCTCAAGGTGCGGGCGGCGGTAGCGGGACATGGTGTAGTTTGGATTTGTCCGCGTGGGTGCAAGCACCCACCCTACACTTGAGATTTTTTCTGCAGCATACGCATTGCTGCGTGGATAGTTGCCAAATAGAAATAAAACATCCAACTCAACCAGATAGAAGTGTCATAGTCGGACTTCTGCTGTGTGTTGTGGTGGCGTATGGCAAAGTTGTTGGCAATATTGAAGAGATCGGCTTCGTCTTGCTTGGCTAAAACATCTTTTAGCTGTGGACGCAAATACTCCAGTACATCAGCTAGGTCGCGAATGGCATCCCGTCTATCCGATGCAGTTGACTGATATCGGCGAAATTTGACGATGGCTGATTCAACACGGCTAGATACGTTGACGTCGGAAGATGGCAAATTCGCCGCGAGTAGCGGTGCTGTACCGGGTTGAGGCAGCTCCCTCACCTCTCCTTGCTCAGATATCTCAAAGCCATCTTTGTAGCTTTCAAGAAGTAGATTCACACGTTCTCGATAATCAGCCTGTCCCGTTTTGGCATCAAACGTGTGATAGTGCCAACCACACTGCGCAAATGCATGGTGATAGCCATCGATGGGCTTGGAGATGTGGTCATGCAGGAATTCGACAAGATCAAATAATTTGTCTTCGGATAGATCTTTGAACTTTTCGGGAAAGGGCCAGAGTGATTTGCGTCGAAGGTGAAAGAGGAGCGCCGCTTCAATATCTCCGCCCAGTTTCCCTGATACGTTCCCTGCATCAACGCATGAGTACCCGAAATATTCTTGAAAGTACCCTGCTTCAGAAAGCTGCTCGTATACCGTGTATAAAAGCGATGCCAGTACCGTTAAAGGCATGGAAGTACCGTGCGGATGTTTACCGGTACGAATGGAGTAGTAGTGCCGCGACATTGAGTTTTTAAAGCTAACGCACTTGCGCAGTCTGCACCGTTCCCGCCTGCCAGATACGGTATTTGATGGCATATGCCTTGTCCGCAAGTACCACCAGCAGCAGGCGGCTGTTGTAGGGCACTGTCAGACTTTCGCCTTGCACAAAGGCGCTGCGTTTGCTGGTGTCGGGGCAGCCCATCCGTGTGGAAAATACCTGGCCTTCAGTCACCAGTTCGTAATAGTCGTAGCCCCAGCCTTGCACGGTTTTTGTTTCGAGCTTGCCTTGCAGGCCATGATGGTTGCAGTCAATGTCCATCTGTTTGCCGGGAATCAACTCCACGCGCCAGTCGGCTTCTTTGTCTTTGGGCGGCAACTCGATCACCCAGCGTGTTTGCCCTGTCGGCGCGACAGGAAATGGCTCCAGCGATGCCGTGCCGGGCGCATTTGCCGCCACTACGCAACCTGCAACAAGCAATGACAAAAGAGGAAGGGCAAAAGTGGATGTGGGCATGGTGTTGCTCCTGAGTCATTTTGGTCAACGTGTACCAAAAATCCGGTCGCCCGCGTCGCCCAAGCCCGGCACGATGTAGCTGTTTTCATCCAAACCCCGGTCGATGGCGGCGGTGTAGATGGGTACGTCAGGGTGTTTGCCATGCACGGCGGCAATGCCTTCGGGGCAGGTGAGCAGGCAGACAAAGCGGATGGAGCGGGGGTGCAGGGTTTTGAGTTTGTCGATGGCGGCCACGGCCGAGTTGCCGGTGGCGAGCATGGGGTCGAGCAGGATCACATCGCGCTCGTGCATGCTCGATGGCATCTTGAAATAGTATTCCACCGCCTGCAGTGTTTCGGGGTCGCGGTACAGGCCGATGTGGCCGACGCGCGCGCCGGGCACCACATCCAGCATGCCGTCGAGAAAGCCCAGGCCCGCGCGCAAGATGGGCGCAAACACCATTTTCTTGCCGTCGATCATGCGGGCGGTGGTGGTTTCCAGCGGCGTTTCAATTTCCACTTCGTGCAGCGGCATGTCGCGCGTGATTTCATATGCCATCAACGTGCTCAACTCGTGCAGCAGGGTGCGAAAAGAGCTGGTGGAGACGGTTTTCTGCCGCATCAGCGCCAGCTTGTGCTGCACCAGCGGGTGGGTGATGTGGATGATCTGCTTCATGTGCGTGTCATGGTTGCGCCTGCAGCAATGCCTGCACATTGCCGCCGACAATCTGCTGGAGGTGTTGCGTGAT
>JAUNUE010000072.1 GCA_030538335.1 Allobrachymonas sp.
ACCGCCAGATCGTCACTGTAGGCCGTGCCCTTGGCGAGGCGCATGGTGCCATGGATGCGGTCGAACACAAAGCCTTCGCTGCCCATATCGCCCAGCCGCGTCAGCCCCTGCAGGCTCAACAGGCTGAGGATCTTGGCTGCCCCCGGTTTGATGCTGGTGATGCTGCCCTGGCGCATGTCGAGCCGCACATGGCCGTCCAGCGATTCCAGGTCAGGCGATACGGGCGAACCTGCCCAACGGATGGTGCCCGCCAGACTGCCGCGCCCGCCACGTGCCAGGCTTTTCTGGCCGAAGTGGGCCAGCATGCCGCCCATGTCGCGGGTGTCGAGCCGCACCTGCAGCGAAACAAAGCGCTTGGCCAGATCGCCCAATTGCAAGCCTTCGCCCGCCTGGGCGCTGCCCGTAGCCACGCCCCATATGCCGCTGCCGCGCAAGGTGGTGTTGGGCAGGCTTGCCGAAAGCTCGTGGATGCGCCAGGCGTGCTGGGCACCCGGCAACAGGTCTTCGTCCACCAGTTCTGCGCCTGCCGGGCGCGCCTGCACGGTGTTGCCGGCACGTACCACCACCTTGTCCATCTTGTAGCCGAGAAAGTCCACTTTTTGCGCTTCGATATCGAGCATGGGCAGGGATTTGGGGTCGGCCGTCTGGCGCACGTAAGTGGCCACTTCCTCGACGTTGGCCGGGGCAATGGTCAGGTCGCTCAGCCGCGCCTTGACGCTGCCGGGGCCGCCTGTGGCTGACTGCAGAAACTCCACATAGCCATTGAGCTGCCGGGCTGTGAGCGACAACTTCCACAACCGCCCTTCGCGCGCGCCACCCACCACCAGATTTTCGATATGGCGGTCGGCAAAAACCAGCAAGGGCGTGGCCATGGCAACCTGATCCGGCAGGTAGCTGCCCGCTGCATACTGATCGGTTCTGCGCACCGCGGCATCGTCTTCGCCTGCGGGTGTTTTTTGTGCCTTTACCATGGGCTGCGCGGCCTCGCCCCAACCGGTTTCGAGCACCTTCATCCACGCATCCGAATCCACCCGGTCGAGGTAGACCAGCGCATGCACGCCCGCATCGGGCAGGGGCGGCGGCTCGGCCACGGCCTTGGTTCCCACTGCCACGCTGCCGCGCAGCACATGCGCATCATCGCCGCGCAGTTCACGCCCGTAGCGCGCCAGCACCATGTCGCCAAAACGCACCTCCAGCGCATCTTCCACGGCTTGTTCGCTGCCGGATTTGTCGCGGCCCACTTTGGCGATCTTGCTCACGAACTGAAAAGGCAAGCGCCCACCCGCGGCCTTGCCCAGTGGCTGCGGCAGATCGACGCGCATGCCCACCAGGTCGCTGCGCAGATCCATTTCGGTGGTGCCGGCCCTGAAATGCAGGTCGGCCTGGTAAGGGCTTTGCCCCTGCAGGAATTTGCCAATCGACGCGATGGTGCCCACGCTCGGCTCGTTGCGCAAACCCTCGGCAGAAAACTGGCCGCGCGCCTGGACTTTTACGCCGCCCTGCTTTTGCCCCTTTACTGCGGGCACCGTGCCGCCTTCAAGCTGGGCGCGGCCACCCAGCACGCCCGCGCTGACCTGCTGCATGGCAAAGCCTTTTTCGTCAAACACCACCTTGCCCTGCCCCTGCGTCAGCAAGGGCGTATCGGGCGTCAACCGGATGTCATTGCCTTCGAATTTGACAATGCCCTTGAACTGGGCGTCGTCCATGCGCATGACCGGCAGCTTCATGTCCAGTTCAATATCTGACGCGCCTGTAGCGGTGGCCTTGTCGAGACTGTTGCCGATCATGCGCGCCAGGGGAGAATTCTTGGTCACGTCCAGCGCCTGCTGCATCGGCCCGCGCAATTTACCGGTAATGCTTACCGTGAGGTCGTGCCCCAGATCAGGAATGTGCGCTGCCAGGTCATTGATCTGGATGTCGGGCGCAATGCTGAAGCGCGCCGTGGCATTGCGCACCGAAAGCGACGATTTGTCGATGACCAGCAGGCCATTGAGCTTGACCAGCGACGGCCACGGCAGATCGCCCTTGTCCTGCAAATACGCCGGCACAAACTGGTACTCGGCATTGGACAAAGGCACCTCAAACACGAAGGTGCCAGGGTGCACCACGCCTTTTGAATCCTTGCCGAACGGGATGTGGTCGAGGTCGCCTGCGATGCGCACCTGTGCATTGCGGATGTCGCCGCTGCGCACCGACTGCCCGATGTAGGCAAGCGCCTCCTTGCCCAAGTCCAACGGCAGGTAGCGAACCACTTTTTCGGCGCGGGCGCGGGGCAGTTCGCCCTGCAGTTCCATGATGCCGGGGAAACGGTTGCCGCCTTGGGCTGCAGCCTCGTCGTTGGTGTGCCAGACCAGTTGCACCTGGCCTTCCACATCCGGGTTGGACACGCGGATATCAGGCGCGTGCAGCCTGATTTTCTGCCCATCGACCGTCCATTGCAGGCCCGCCTTGAAAGTGTCGAAATACAGTTGCGGATCGGCAAAGACACCGGGGAAAATGGCGTGGCCCTTGTCGATGGCAATGTCCATCTTGCCGCCCGCATGGGTGAAGTCAAACGCCACATGGGCACCCTCCAGCCCCGGCACGCCAATACCGGGTTTGCCGTCCTTGCCTACGGGCGCATGCGTGGCGAACCATCCCACTTCCTGCGCCGACCCTTTGGCCGCATAGGCCACTGGCGCATTGATATCGCCTTGCCATTGCACATGCAGTTCCTTGACAAAACCTTGGGGCTGGTGTCTTTTCAAAGCATTCAACACCGCATCGCCCAGTGGCAGGCGGGTGGCCAATTGGTTGATGACGTAGATATCCCAGTTGTCGCCCTGCAGTTCGCCACGGGTTTTGTCAACCTCGCCGGGTTGGTTCAGGCTGACGCGCACATTGCCGCCTTGCCATACATCGCCGTCATACGTGGTGAACGCCAGCTTCGACGTGGCGAATTGGTAAAAATCACTCACTGCGTTGCGCCGATAGTCCATCTGGAGCTGGCTCTCCAGGTTTTTCAGGGCCAGTGGCTCCAGGTCTTTGCCCAACGTGACGTTGACGGCGTCGAGCCGCGTATCCACCTTGATCACGCTCTCGGAAGTGCCCTTGAAATCCATCTCGACCTGCAGGCTACCTTGCCCCTGCTCCAGCTTGATGTGCCGCC
Organism: Allobrachymonas sp.; assembly: GCA_030538335.1. Lineage (GTDB taxonomy): Bacteria > Pseudomonadota > Gammaproteobacteria > Burkholderiales > Burkholderiaceae_C > Brachymonas. Next base: position 3,149 of record JAUNUE010000072.1, read on the forward strand.
CCATGTCGACATACTGGCGCAGTTGGGACACGTTCAATTCGGGCAACTGCAGTTGCGCCTTGCCTTGCCAGGAATCGGTGTTGCTGGGCCGTTTGAACAGGCCATGGCGCCAGTCGGCTTGCAGGGCCACGGTCTGGCCCCAGCCTTGCGGGGGCTGCAATTTCACCTGCAAGGCATGCCCATGGCCGGTGTTGTGCAAGTGCGCCTGCACCTGCTCCAGCAACAGGGGCGGCACATCACGCAAGGCATCGCGCCAGACCACACGGCCATTGCTGATGGAAAGCTCCGGCTGCTTGAGCAACCAGTCCATCGCGGCTTCGGCGCCGCTGTTGTCTTTTTTGGCAATTGCACTTTCGCTCTGGTTTTGCGGCAGCACCATGCCCGCCACCGTGATGCGCCCGTCGGCCAGGCGCTGCGCCTGCAGCACCGGGTCGATCACCGCCAGACGGGCAAATCCGGCACGCAACAGGGTGAAGGCCGACAACGACGTTTCAATGCGCCGGATGGAGAGGGCGTCTTGCCCTTGTTCATCAAGAATGCGCACGTCGCGCAGTTCGATGTCGGGCTGCCAGCCACGCCGGGTGGTGATGAGTTCGCCAATGCGCACCGGCAAACCCACTGTATTTGAGGCTGTTTTTTCCAGCGTCGGGCGCCAATCGTTGATCCGCGGCAGAATCCAGACATGCAGCCCCACCGCAGCCAGCAACAGCACCAGCACACAACCAGCGAGCATCCAGCCGATAATGCACAACAACCGCCGCAACCAGGCTTGTTGTGCGATTCGGTCGCGCAGCTGGATGACACGTTGGCGGAAGGGGACTGGATCCTGCATAAGGTAAAAATGGGCGCACCCCAAGACACAAGCACCACGCACGCTGGCACCCTGTGGGACACAGACGCATTATTACAGCCCGCAACGGCTGATTACGCCACGGCAATTGCGACAAAAGCGCACTATTGCCGCTTTGTGCAACGGCTGCACCGCCGCTACAGCGACGAGTTTGCGCTGCTGCCGCCCGGCCTGCCCGACAAGAAAACCATGCACGCCGTGCTGCAGGCCTTGCAGGCACAGGGCCACGACACTGCGCAAGGTTTGCGTATCCTGCGCCAACTGGTACTTGAGCGCCTGGTGGTGCTGGATTGCGATGCGCACGCGCCGTTACAGGACGTCGTCTCGACCATGACGCAACTGGCCGAATTGGCACTGGATACGGCTTGCCAAACAGCCATGCAGGAACTGGAGCAGCGCCATGGCGCACCACGCAAAGCCGATGGTACACGCATCGCCTTCTGGATCGTCGGCATGGGCAAGCTCGGCGCGCGCGAACTCAACGTTTCGAGCGATGTGGATCTGGTCTATCTCTACGAATGTGATGGCGAAACAGCAGGCCGACCCGGCGCAGATGGCACCCAGCCGCCCGCCGGGCAGATCAGCGCCCAGGAGTTTTTTTCGCGCGTGGCCAAACGCATCTACCAGTTGATTGGTGATGTGACCGAGCACGGCTTCGTCTTTCGCATCGATCTGGAACTGCGGCCCAACGGCAACTCGGGGCCGGTGGTCTTGTCGTTGCCCGCGCTGGCCGAATACATGCAGGTGCAGGGGCGCGAATGGGAGCGCTTCGCGTGGATGAAAAGCCGCGTGGTGGCGCCTCAGGCAGCCATCCGCAACGGCTCGGGCAAGCTGCTGCGCGCCATCGTGCTGCCCTTCGTGTTTCGCCGCTACCTTGACTACAACGTCTACGAATCGCTGCGCGTGCTACACGAGCAGATCCGCAGCCATGCCGCCACGCGCAGTGCAGGCCGCCCCGAGCGCGCCAACGACGTGAAGCTTTCGCGCGGTGGCATCCGCGAAATTGAATTTACCGTACAGCTCATGCAGGTGGTGCGCGGCGGGCAATTCCCCGAACTGCGCGTGCGGCCTACGCTGGACGCCCTGCAACGGCTGGCGCGTGCCGGGTTGATGAGTGCGCCTGTGGCGCAGGCGCTGGCCGAGGCTTATACCTTTTTGCGGCGGGTGGAGCACCGCATCCAGTACCTTGACGACCAGCAAACGCACCTGCTGCCCACCAGCGATGCCGACATGCAGTGGCTGGCCGACACCATGGGCTACCCCGACAGCAGCCACTTTTTGCAACAACTGCTGCAACATCGCGACATTGTGGCGCGCGAATTCGATGCCCTGCTGAGTGGCGACAAGCCCTGCAAGCATTGCCAGTCCACGCAAAACCACGGCACAGAAAAAGCCCCCGCACGCGACGAGATGGGCGAACTGATCGCCGCCTTGCCTGCTGCAAGCTACCCCACATTGGCTGAGCGCCTGCAGGGCTGGCGTGAACACAGCAAGATTGCCGCCCTGCGCCCCCAGGCACGTACACGGCTGTTGCGTCTGCTGCAACGCAGCCTGGCCTGGCTGGCGCAGTCAGGGCTGGAAGCTGCGCATGCCGAAACCGGGGTCTTGCGCCAGATGGACTGGCTGGAGACGGTGCTGCGCCGCGAGAGTTATCTGGCATTGCTCACCGAACACCCTGCCGCGCATGCCCGTTTGTTGCAGATGCTGGCGCAGGCCCGCTGGACGGCCAGCTACCTGATCCGCAACCCCGGCGTGGTGGACGAACTGGTGCACAGCCATGTGCTGGAAGAGCGCTTCAACCCTGATGCGTTTTTGCAAAGCCTGGAGCAACGGCTGCGCGCCTTGCAATCCACCGGCGAAGACGACGACGAGGCCCTGCTCAACCTGCTGCGGCGCGCCAAACACGCCGAGACCTTCCGCACGCTGGCGCGTGACCTGGCTGGCCGCCTGACCGTGGAGCAGGTTGCCGACGACCTGAGCGCCCTGGCCGATGCGGTGCTTGAAACGGCGGTACGCTGGTGCTGGCAGCGTCTGCAACCCAAAGTTCAAGCCTTGGGCATGACCGATCTCTTGCAGCAGGATCTGGCTGAGCACTTTGCCATCATTGCCTACGGCAAGCTCGGTGGTCTGGAGCTGGGCTACGGCAGCGACCTGGATCTGGTGTTTCTCTATGCCAACGACCATCCGCGTGCAGGGGAACTGTATGCGGCACTGGTGCGCAAACTGATCGTCTGGCTCACCACCAAAACCGGCGAAGGCGACCTGTACGAAATCGACACCGCCCTACGTCCCAACGGCAACGCAGGCCTGCTCACCACGCCGCTCGATGCGTTTGAGGCCTACCAGTTGCAACGCGGCAGCAACACCGCATGGGTGTGGGAGCACCAGGCCATGACGCGCGCCCGGTGCTGCTTTGGCAGCCCGGCCTTGCGGCAACAGTTTGATGCCATCCGCACCGCCGTGATCAGCGCGCCGCGCGATGCGGAAAGCCTGCGCGCCGAAATCCTCGCCATGCGCCAACGTGTGAGCCAGGCGCACAAAGTGCCCGATGGCCAGTTTGACCTCAAGCACAGCGCGGGCGGCATGGTCGATGCCGAGTTCGTCACCCAATACCTCGTGTTACTGCACAGCGGCGCGCACCCACGCCTGCTGCAAAACCGCGGCAATATTGCGCTGCTGGAATGGGCAGATGACCTGGCCATTTTGCCTGCCGACCAACAGACCGGCCATGCGGCTGCATCAGCCTACCGCGAACTGCGACGGCGCCAGCACCACGCGCGCCTCAACGAAGAAAGTGGCATGGTTCCGATGGAGCAGGTGCAGCATGAAGCACAGGCAATCCAGCACCTGTGGCAAACGGTATTTGGTGAATAAAACGGGGGCGTTGAAATGCCCCCGAAAAACCAGCTCAGGCCACCAGACGCGGCCCGGAAACCGCTGTAGCTCCCCGCTTCTGGCGTGCCAAACGGCGCTGCATAATCGAGCGGCCAATCTGCCCGGCCAAAGGCGCAGGAATGGCTGCACGTGCCACAGGATAGATGAAGCGTTCTTCAAGCGCAATATGGTCTTTGTAGATGTCGATAAACACCTCCACGGCATAGAACAGCTCACGCGAGCCGATACGCCCCGTGCCGCGCGCTGCGGCAGACAGCAACGGCTCCAGCGCCATCCAGCTTTCTTCAAGCCAGTCGTGCTCGGCCAGCAACTCTTGCGCCTGCTGTGCCAGCCTCTTGTCTGCACCGTACAGCACGCGTGGGTAGATATGCGTTTCTTCATCAATTTGGTGTTCGCGCACATCGTGGCTGAAAAAAGCCAGCAATTTTTCTGCTTCCTCGCGCTGGGTTTGATCGGGCTTGTCGGTGGTCAAACGCACCGCCAGCGCATGCAGGCTATCCAGCATGCGCAATGTGTCGAGATGGCTATGGCCCATCAACTCGAATATTTCGGATACAGCACTTTGACTGGCAAACGGTTGAAATGGGAGGAAAGCAGCAGCCATGACTTTTCCTGAAAAACAAAGAAGGATCGGGGGATACCATGCATCACGCACTTCTTGAGTACGCATTTAAGTTTATTTATTGAAAAATAACAAGAACCAAACCCTATATCCCAGTGAAAATAAGGGTTATTTCCCATACATTTTTCCTATGACCGACAGATAGAACGGGTGCCCTATTCTGTTCCGCCATTATGAAATATTTGCGACATTTTCCACGAGTATTTACCCTGCATACCAGCCAAACTGTGATAAAGAGTCGTGGGCAGCGTTTCATCGAACGGCATGGCATACACTAGCCGGTTTGCAAAACAAGAGGGATTGCAATGAGTCTGAAATGTGGCATTGTGGGGCTGCCCAACGTTGGCAAGTCAACGCTGTTCAACGCCTTGACCAAGGCAGGCATTGCCGCCGAAAACTACCCCTTCTGCACCATTGAGCCGAACGTGGGCGTGGTGGAGGTACCTGATCCGCGTCTGGATCAACTCGCTGAAATAGTCAAACCCGAGCGCACCCTGCCCGCCATTGTCGAATTTGTCGACATCGCCGGCCTGGTAGCGGGCGCCAGCAAGGGCGAAGGCCTGGGCAACCAGTTCCTGGCCCACATCCGCGAGACCGATGCCATCGTCAACGTGGTGCGCTGTTTTGAAGACACCAACGTCGTGCACGTGGCAGGCAAGGTGGATCCCATCGCCGACATCGAAGTCATCCAGACCGAGTTGTGTCTGGCGGACTTGGGCACGGTGGAAAAAGCCCTGCAGCGCTACACCAAGGCGGCCAAAAGCGGCAACGACAAAGAGGCGGCGGCTATGGTAAAGCTGCTTGAAGTGGTGCAGGCCGGGCTGCTTGAAGGCAAACCTGC
>JAUNUE010000073.1 GCA_030538335.1 Allobrachymonas sp.
AGCTCCTTGCACAATGTCTGGCCAGCATGCTCGGGCGACTGGTTTTTTGGAATATCCATGGCCAGAATAATGCCCCGTTCCTTGTCGTCACGAGACACAAATACAGCGCGACTGGAAATACCGGGGCCTGTAGACGGCAGATCGTACTGAACCAAATGCTTTACTGCTTTGCCGGGGCCGCTATAACCGAACGTTTTCCGCATTTGTGCGTCAGCCTGCTCAAAACTCAAGGCAGATGCATCACGGTATGCTGAAACAAACCATTTATCGGGGTTGCGGGCACTGGTATCGAAATTCGCTTTGCATTCCGACTGGGCGAATGCTGGCTGACTCAGGCCAGCCACCAGACATACGACAAGCAGCGGTGTACCTGCGCACAAACGTTGGAAGCCTGTATGCAGCTTGGGTAGATAAAGAGCTTTCATGGGCTTTTTCTCATCAGATCAAACAGTATATTGAAATCAATATTGCCGTAAATTTCAGTAATTCAAAATGCACATACACCTTACATGAAAATTAAATAAATAGATATTTTTTAGTAGTTATTTTGATACAAACCGCCATGTTCTTGCATCAACCCATGTGCAACGGCAGCACGATGGGCAGATCCGGATTTTCAACAGGCATCCTCCAACAAGGCAGTTTGCGCATGCCGATATGGGAGGTGGCGGGGTGTGCCTGCCACAGCCAGGCAGTGGCGACCGTGCAAGCAGCCATGGTGAAGCACAAAGCGCTGAACGATCAGACGTTTTGCGCAGGCTGCAAAGGTGCGGCAGGTTGGGGCGCTGGTGCCAGGGTAGACAATGCCGTGCCCAGCAAAATCACCGCGCCTGACAACCCCATGGCCAGCGTGATCTGCTCCTTGAGGAACAGATAACCATAGGCCAGTGCAAATACCGGCACCAGGTAGGTGACCGTGCTGGTAATGGCCGGGCCGGTGGTCTGGATCATGCGGTAGTACAGTATGTAGGCCAGCCCGGTGCACATTACGCCCGCTGCGGTAATGGCCAGCCATGCGGTCTGGCCGGGCATGGTGGCGGGGTGCGTCCACAACGCAGGCACCAGCAGCAACAGGGCCGCACCAAAATTGCTGCCTGCAGAAGTGGCCAGCGCGGGCACGTGGCTCAGGTATTTTTTGGAAAGCGAAGCCGCAACGCCATAGCACAGCGTGGCAACCAGGCATGCACCAATCGCCAGCCACTGCATCAGCCCGACTTCACCGCTGGGCGTGGTGGCAGGGCTTTTGGTCGCCACCAGCAAACCCACGCCGCCAAAGCCGATCAGCAAGCCCAGCATGCGCCACACGCCGGGGCGCATGCCGAGCCAGACCCAGGCGACCAGTGCCGTGAACATGGGCATGGTGGCATTGAGCATGGACGTCATGCCGGTGGAGATGTGCATCACGGCAAACGAAAAGCACACGAAAGGCAGCCCGGCATTGAAAAAGCCCACGGCCAGAATCGCTTTCCAGTGCTGCAACATGATGCCGGTTTGCTCGCGCAGCATGGCGACCGGCAGCAGCACCAGCGCTGCAATGCCCACGCGCAGCGCGGCGGTGGCAATGGGACCAAATTCGGGTGAGGCCAGCCGCATGAACAGGAAGGAAGACCCCCATATCGCCGCCAGGATGAAAAAGTCGATTGGCCAAGGATAAGGCGCTTTGGGCGCAGCAGAAGCAGGCATGGGTGTGGGCAGGAGATGGGCACGCGCAAGGGCAGAAGCGCCTGCGTGCGGCGCAAGATGGCAGTGTAGCAAAGGCCCGTGAGATGGGCGGGCCTAGGTATTTACCCGAAAAATGCTGCGCTGCAATGCAGCCGTCAGTTTGCAACCGCACAATCCGCCCGCCCCGGCTTGCAACCATCCCACAAGGCCATGCAGGCGTGCCGGGCTTGCTGTTGGTCCCACAAGGAACAGGCTCAACCAGGTTGTCTGAAACCAGGCAGTGCGGCGGCGATGGCCCGCTTGTGCTGTGCCGCGCATCTGTGCACGAATCAGTGCAGGGATGCGGGCATGCGTTATGGCGCCTGCGGTACTACCCGTACCGCCGTGCTTTCAAGATGGCCGATGAGATGTTCTCCACTTGTACCCTCAGTGTCGATGGTAGCTGTGGCTACCCGTGTGCGCGTGTCCTGCGCCACCCCCTCAAGGATCAACATGTCTGCTACACAATCAACTTTTCCCCGGTGGATTCCCCTGCTGGGTGGGCTTCTGGGCAGCACCACCTGTGGCCTGCTGCTCTATGCCTTCAGCGTCTTCATCAAACCCCTGATGGAGCAATTCGGCTGGACAGTGGCGCAAGTCAGCATGGCCTATGCCCTGATCTGCCTGTTTTTCGGCCTAATCGGTTATGTGGCCGGTCGCCTGAACGACCGCTTTGGTCCGCGCGCCGTGGTGCTGGTCGGCGGGCTGATCATGGCGTTTGGCTTTTTCATGGTGTCAACCATCACGCCGCCCGACAAGGCCGCGCTACTGGCAGGAGACCCGACAGCCAAGGCCGTCAGCAACACTGCGTTGTACCTGTTTTATATCTACTACGGCGTGATCGCCGGTATTGGCGGCGGCCTGGTGTACGTGCCGCCCATTGCCACCGCGCCCAAATGGTGGCCTGATCGCCGCGGTCTGGCCACGGGTTTTTCGGTGGTGGGGCTTGGTCTGGGCTCGTTTGTGATGGCACCCCTGGCCACGCGCATGATTGCAGCGTATGGTGGCACCGCCTTGCCGGTGTTCAAGTATGTCGGCATCGCCATGGCGCTGATGGTCGTGGTGACCGCGTTGTGCCTCAAACTGCCCCCGTTCGGATACCGCCCCGCAGGCTGGACGCCGCCTGCACCGCAGATGCATGAAGGGGGTTATAGGGACTACCGCGACTACACCCACAGCGAAACCATCCGCACGCCCCAGTTCTGGCTGCTTTGGGCCGCGTATTTCTGCGGCTCGTTTGCGGGGCTGATGGCGATTGGCCTGATCGCCAAGCACGGCATTGATGCCATGAGCACGGTCTACCGCGCCCAGCAGGGGCTGGATGCCGCGGCGGCCCTGCCTGCGGATGTGAGCAAACAGATTGCCATGCTCGCCGCCTGGGCGCCAAGCACCCTGGCGATTTTCAACGCGGCCGTGCGTGTGATGATCGGCCCGCTGGCCGACCGCATCGGCTCCAAGGTGATCTTCATCGTGCTCTTCACCTTGCAGTGTCTGGCGATGCTGGCGTTGTTTCCGGCCGGCAAGAGCTATGTGTTGCTGGCCGCTTGCGCGGGCCTGATCGGCTGGAACTACGGCGCCATGTTCACGCTGTTCCCATCCACCCTGCTGTACTACTACGGGCCGACGAACCAGGGCTCGAACTATGGCGTGTTGTTCACGGCCTGGGGCGTGGCCGGATTCTTTGGCCCCTTTCTGGGCGGCAAGCTGCAGGTGATGACAGGCTCGTTCCTGGTGCCGTTCATCGTGGCCGCATGCATTGTCGGTATTGCCACACTGATCCTCGTCATGCTCAAGGCGCCGGAAAAAAAGCTGGCATAACCAGCCGCGCTGCGGGTTTGAAGCGCATGAAAAGGCCATCCACCGGGTGGCCTTTTTGCATGGCGAGGGGTTTCTGCTTCGATGCGGATCGTGCGCGTTACAACTATCCGGGATAATGGGCACCCCTTTCCTGCGCGGCTTGTTATCATCGTTCTCCCGCGGGTGTTGTTTCCCCCCTGATTTTTCTCGTGAGCAGGCCTTGTCGCCTGCCGTTTGCGTTTCTCTGGTGTGCCCATGTCCATGAACCATGCGTCTTCTGCCGCAGCCCGTCCGGGGCAGGATGAGCTGTGGCAGGCCTGTCTGGACGTGATGGCGCAGGAAGTGCCCGCGCAGCAATTCGCCACCTGGATCCGCCCGCTGCAGCTCTGCCCGGCTGAAGACGGGCTGGTGCTCGAAGTGGGCAACCGCTTCAAGCTCGACTGGATCCGCGCCCAGTACCTGCAACGTCTGTCAGAAGTGGCCGGGCAATTGGCCGGTGAACCGGTGGCGGTGGAACTGGTGATTGCCAGCCGCGTCGCCGCGCCGCGCCGTGCGCCTGTGGCGTTCAGGGTGCAGGAATCCTCACCCGCGAACGATCTGGACGCCACTTTTTCTGATGAAGAAGTCGCCGCCGCCCTGCCCGATGCCGCCCCTGCCCGCACGGCCAGCGCCCGCAACCGCGAAGCCTCCCGGCTCGACCCGCGCCGCACTTTTGATACGCTGGTTGAAGGTAGCGCCAACCGCATGGCGCGCGCTGCGGCCATGCACGTAGCCAACAGCCCCGGCCAGTTGTACAACCCGCTGTTCATCTACGGCGGCGTTGGCCTGGGTAAAACGCACCTGCTGCAGGCTGTGGGCCACCAGTTGCTCGACACGCGCCCTGGCGCCCGTGTGCTGTACACGCATGCCGAGCAGTTCGTGTCGGACGTGGTCAAGTCGTACCAGCGCAAGGCGTTTGATGAATTCAAGTCGCGCTACCACTCGCTCGACCTGCTGCTGATCGACGACGTGCAGTTCTTTGCCGGCAAGGAAAAAACGCAGGAAGAATTCTTCAACGCGTTTGAGGCGCTGCTGTCGAAAAAAAGCCATATCGTGATGACCAGCGACACCTACCCCAAGGGGCTGGCCAACATCACGGCGCGGCTGGTATCGCGTTTTGACTCGGGGCTGACGGTAGCCATCGAACCGCCCGAACTCGAAATGCGCGTGGCCATTTTGCTGAAAAAGGCGCAGGCCGAAGGGCACGAGCTGCCCGAAGACGTGGCCTTTTTCGTCGCCAAAAACGTGCGCGCCAATGTGCGCGAACTCGAAGGCGCGCTGCAGAATATCCTCGCTTACTCGCGCTTCAGCGGACGGCCTATCGACATCGGCCTGGTGCGCGAGGCGCTGCGCGATTTGCTGTCGATCAAGAACCGGCAGATCAGCGTCGAGAACATCCAGAAAACGGTGGCCGATTTCTACAAGATCAAGGTCGCCGACATGCACAGCAAAAAGCGCCCGGCCAACATCGCCAAGCCGCGCCAGATTGCCATGTACCTGGCCAAGGAACTCACGCAGAAAAGCCTGCCCGAAATTGGCGACATGTTCGGCGGGCGCGACCACACCACGGTGCTGCACGCGGTGCGCAAGATTACCGCCGAGCGCGCCACCGACCCTGACCTGAACCAGAACCTGCACGTGCTGGAGCAGACGCTGCGCGGGTAAAACCATACGAGTTTGCGAACACGCGTTCGCAAATCGCTAAGCGGCAACCCCAAGAGGGAAAGCACCAAGAAAAATAGATGGCTCGCTTGTTATAGTGGAGGCACTCGTAGTGGTATGCAACATGACTCCTGCGAGGGACGAGGAGACATCTACCGGAAAATAACCGGGCCGACGCAGGAAACTGGGTCGGCTTTTTTTTGGCTGGGGTTTGTGTTTGTTGCAGCCAATACCAAAAATAGCCGAAGGCGATGGGGTTCCCCTCCGTTCGGGCTGAGCCATTCGACCGCGCTCATGACAGGCCTGTCGAAGCCCAAGGGGTGTTTGTATATAGTCAAACCCAGAAATAATTGAACACCGTTCGCCCTGAGGTATCGAAGGGCAGGCTGCCTATATTCGGGCTTCGATACCTCAGCCCGAACGGAGCGGGGCGCACAATTTGTCTGGTTATTTTTGAGAATAACCATATAGCAGTTTCTGAAAAAAACCAGACTGTCTTGCTCCCTCTCCCGCTGGCGGGAGAGGGCCGGGGTGAGGGCGAGAAGTGTCTGATTAATTAGCCAAACGACTATAGCTATCCCCGAGAAATAATTTGACAACCCGCGCCCTATCCGTTCGGGCTGAGCCTGTCGAAGCCCAAGCAGTGTTCATAGCCCTTCGACAGGCTCAGGGCGAACGGTGTTTGAAAGACGCGAGAACGTTACTCAACCTTCAACCCCTGCAACTTCGGATCAGCAGGCGGATAGCGCAGCTTCATACCGCGCAAGGTATCGCGCACCACGGTGGCGATCATCAGGCTGCGGTGCGTTTTGCTGTCCGACGGCACCACCGTCCACGGTGCCCAGGGCGTGCTGGTCGCGCCCAGAAAAGCGGCGTAGGCGGCCTGGTATTCCTTCCACTGCTTGCGCACGTCAAGATCGCCCATGCTGAACTTCCAGTGCTTGGTCACATCGTCAATGCGCTCCTGCAGGCGCTGGCGCTGCTCTTCAAAGCTGATGTGCAGCATGAACTTCAACACCACGGTGCCAGTCTCGGTGAGCATGCGCTCGAAGTCGTTGATGTGCGCGTAACGCTGGCGCGTTTGCGCGGGCGTGATCCAGCCGTTGACGGTGGGCACCAGCACGTCCTCGTAATGGCTGCGGTTGAACACCATGATGTCGCCCGCTGCAGGCACGCGCTGGTGGATGCGCCAGAGGTAGTCGTGCGCACGCTCGGTCTCGGTCGGCGCGCGCCAGCCCACGGTTTGCACGCCCAGCGGACTGGTGCGGTTGAACACATCGCGCAGTGTGCCGTCTTTGCCAGCGGTATCGGTGCCTTGCAGCACCACCAGCAGCTTGAAACGCTTGTCGGCAAACAGCATGTCTTGCAACTGGTTGATCTCTTCGGCCAGTTCTGCCGTGCGCGCCTTGTCGGCGGCCTTGTCGCCACTTGAAAAAGGCTTGGCTGCAGGGTCGTACTTTGAGAGCTTGACCGGTTTGCCACCCGCCGGGCCTGACGGTTGCCATTGCTTGAGCAAGGCCGATGCGCTATCTTTCTTCGTCGCCATGTGCTAACTCCTACGCTGATGCAGTAGGAGGATTATCGTTGCGTTGCCTTGTGTCGCACACAGGCCAGATAGCTGTCGCCATCGGGCGGCTGGCCAAGGCTCTGGCTGGTAGCGATCATGTCGGCCAGGCAATCCATGGTGGCGTGGTGCGCATCGTGCAGCGAATCCTTGCGCGCAGCCAGCACTTCAACCGCCTCGCGGATGCCCTTGGGCTGGTCGATGCTGCACTGCTCGCTCAAGGCGAGGTGCATCGACAAATGCAAAAAAGGATTGGTGTTGTCGGCGTGGTCGGGGTGCGGTACACCATCCACCGGCGCGTCGGGTTGCGACAGCACGGCGTTGTATTCGGGGTGTTCACGCATCCATGCACTGAGCAGGGCCTCCATCGGCTCCAGGGGGTCGCCGTTGCGCCACTTGGCATACACCTCACAGAAATAGCGGCGCACATCGGTGCGGCTGGGCGGGATGAGCATGATGCGGGCATCATAGCCCTATCGCAGGGTGCGGGTCAGACGAGAAACCGTGAAAAATGCACAGTTTGCGGAAATGGCGCGCGGCGATCAGGAATAAATCACGGGGTCGTCCTGCAAACGGTAGGCCGCCCGCTCAAAGGCGTTGTCCCAATACGGACGTTTGCCGCACAACAAGGCCCACAGGCTGCTGGCCGGATAGGCGATGAAAAACAGCGGCCCCCAGCGCTCGTACTGGCGCACATGCACCCGCTCGTGGCTGCGCACCTGCTCCAGCATGCAGCCGTCAATGCCGAGAATGACATGGCCCAAGGTGATCGCACCATAAGGCACGCTGTGCCAGCGCGAGCACACAGGCAAAGTATCGGCAAACCGGTAGAACTCCAGCGTGCGCCCTACGCGGCGGCAACCTCCTCCAAAAGCCAGCAGTACCAGCCCCCACAGCAGGCCAACCAGGCTGCACGGCAGCACCCACAGCAGGCGCCATGCCAGCAACAGGCGGTGCGGGAGTTGGGTGCGTGCATGCATAAGAGGGGATTTCATCCGGCCAGAAAAACGCTGCAGCATAAAGCGGTGCAGCAATCCGCATTCAAGATAAGGCCAAAACCCGCAGATGCAAACGTGCTTCCTCTGGCACATCCTGAATCCCGTCCCGTGGCTTGTGTTTGTACAAGCAGGAGACAAAGTTGACCAGAAACCTCACACAAAGACAGCCTTTACTGTACGTTTACCACCAAAACGTTGCGCCAAAGCAATAAAAACAGAAAAAATGCGCACTTCATCACGAAATCATCGATTGATCGGTTAGATTTTCTGACATGCGAAAGTGGAGAGCGAAGCAATGCAGGCTGCTTCTTGTTGCGCTTTTGTGCATGCGGCAGAATCTCCTTGCGGAGGTTCTGCCCTACGAGAATCAAGCTTACACGTGTTGTAGAGACAGATGATGGATTATTTATTCTGGAAAATGCGAGCATCAAGGATTCATGAGCTACAGAAACAAACTGCCTACAAAGCGTATAAGTTAAGAATGTGCGAGACCAAATATGACAATCAATGCTGAAAACAAAACTCAAATCATAAAAGTAACCATCCCCCGGCAAAGCCGGGGGCTTTCGTTATGTGAGCCGCTCAAAG